>JAADEE010000064.1 GCA_013153575.1 Chlorobiota bacterium | reverse complement strand
TGAAAACTATATTAAAAAATAACAATGATGGTTTTATTAAAGAGCGTAAAAAAGTTCTTAATATATCATATAAATATAAAGATGGAAATTCTGCTAAAAGGATTTTTAAAGAAATGTTTGGCACTATCTAACATATAAAACTAACTCGAGGCTATTTCTTTTTATTGAGATAGCCATGTATTTTTTTTAAAAATCAACTAGTCTTAATCCTATCATTACAGGGTACATTTCCGGACCTTTGTCTTCTTTGAATAATGGAATAAAAACATATTCAAAAAATAAACCTATACCTCCGTACCCAACTCTTGCAGATACACCGTACCTAAATGGTGATAGCTGAAAACTGTCAACTTTTTTATTTTTTATTTTTACATCGTCGATAACATAAACTTGCTTTTGTTTAGACCAAGCTCTCATTTCTCCAAATATACCTGTGCTAAAAAATAACTTTCTTCTTTTTATTTGTTTTTGATATTCTAAAAGTACAGGGATTTTTATATATGCAATGTTTAATCTGTTTTTCTTAAAATCTTCAATGTTTTCATCAACAATTTCACTTACAATGACACCATCTTCATTTTCAACTAAGCTAATGTCTTCTTCTAAGTAGATACTGTTCCATCTTAGTCCGGCACCTGTTGCAATTCCAAGTGTGTTTCGTGTTAGGGGGATGTTGTACTCAAAAATGTTTAATCCGTAGGTAAATGTTTTTTCCGGTCTTATTCTCATAAATGTAGCTTCGTCATCACTAATTATTTCTTGATTTTCATTTGTGAAGTTTAAAAGCCCAAACTCAAAACCTGCCCAGTGTGCATTAAATCTTCTTCCGAGTTTTTTTTGTTTTATTGTTTTTTGCTCAATTTCATCATTTTTTGCCATGCTGTTTAATTCGGCATTAATGTCTTTTAATCCGGCTTCAATTTCAGCAATACCTTTTTCAATTTCAACAATACCGCTTTCAAAAGCTTTTTGCTTTTTTTTGTTTGCTTCAATTGTGGCTCTTATTTTGCTAATTTCAATTCTTGTTTTTTCAAGTTCAATTCTTTGTTTTTCTAATTCAATTCTGTTTTTTTCTAAATTTGTTTTTGTGCTATCTTGTTCATATTTTGATATTTCAGAAATGATAGTTTTAAGTTCTTGTTCTTTGTTTTTTAATTCAGCCTCTTTTTGTTTTATGATTTTTTTTGTATTTGCGATTTCATTTGCAAATGTTTGCTTTCCTTTTTCGAGGTTGTAAATTGCATTTTCTTGTTGTGTTTTTTTATCAATTATTATAAGTCGTTTTTTTCCTATTTCTAATTCTGTTGTGTCTTTTTGTGAAAAAGATTTTAAGCTTATAAATGGTAATAATAAACTTGCAAATATTATTTTAGTGTATAAATGTTTCATTGTTTTGTTTTTTTATTAAGGTTTTTAATATTAAAAACAGCTGTTTTATTTAGTTATCTTTTAAAAGTTTTACTGAATTTGAAGTTTGATGCATATACATTAAACTTTTCTATTTTTCCATCTTCTTTATATTTGTTGTTCATTTCTAAGTCGCTGGATGATACCATTTTCCAAATTTTAACTCCTGTTTCTGCATATTCCCAAAGTTTGCTTTTTTCATTGTTTGTTTTTGGTTTATAATATGCTAAATCGGTAAAAGTTGGTTGTAAGTCTGTATTATTTTTTTCGAAGATAAGAGTCTCTGTTTTAAGGTCAGGTATTGTTACATTTAATTCTTTGTATATATCGACATTTTTTTGAGACTCATTATCATCGAACGCAAAAATCTTATTGTTTGTTAACTTGTTTGTTTGATTATGAGAAATTGAAAATCTTTGCTTTTTATTTTCTGTATTTAGTTTTTCTTGTTTTTTCTTAATTGTATTTTCTTTAATGCTTTTTTGTACGGTTGTGTTTTTTATACTTGCTAATTGTACTGTATTGTTTTCTTTTTCAATAAAAATTCCTTGATTAAGAATAAAAAACATAATTAAGATTGCTGCTACTGCATATGAACTTCTTTTTATATAAATTGGAATAATGCTTTTTATTAACTTATCTTTTTTGTTAAAAGTAATATTATTGTTAGCTTTTAATTTTGTATTTTTAAATATATGTAAAGAGTTTTTAAGTTCTTCGTCTTTTTTTATTAGTGAGTTTAATTCGTCTTTTTCTTCTTTTGTAATATCTTTTTCAAGTTCTGCAACAGCTAAATATTCAAAATTTGTAATGTCAAATAATTGCGATTGTGTTTGTTTTATAAGTTTGTCTTTGTGTTTGTATTCAATGTGTTCCGGTAATAATTTTATGTCTTCAAAGCCGTTTAGTTCATCTTTTAATTCAGGGTGTTCAGCTAAGAATTTATTCAAATCATCTATTTGTGATTTAGATAAATTTCCTTCAATGTAATCCAGAAAAAAAAGTTCGTAATTATGTATATTTATTGTTTCCAACTTAATTTAGCTTTAAATAATGTTTTCAATTTTGCCTATATATGTTTTTAAAAAAACTCTTGCTCTGTAAATGTAAACTTTAACTTGCGGTTCTGTTAAATTTGTAATTGTTGCAATTTCTTTATAAGAATATCCTTCGTAATCTCTTAATAAAATTACAGATTTTTGAACTTCTGTAAGTTTATCAATTGCTTCATGCAAAATTTCTTGTATGCCCGTGTAATTATTTTCATGTTCAGCTTCAAAAGTTTTATTATCATCTGTTAAATAAATTCGTTTATCTTTTCTAATATAATCAATCATTGTTCTGTATGCTGTTGTAAACAAATATGATTTTGCTTTTTTGTATTCAACAGCCTTTCTGTTAATCCACAACTTTTCAAAGCTGTCTTGGACAACATCCTGTGCTTTGCTTTCATTTTTTAAGTTTTTTAAAATGAAACGATACACATTATCAGAATACTGATTAACCGTATTATTAAATTCTTTAACTGTCATTAATTACTGCGTTCGGTATTAAGACGTATAAAAAGAAAAAATGTTACAAAAATTTATAAATTCTTGTAACATTTTAATTTTGCATTGTTGTATTTGCCTTATATTAAGCCTGTTATTTGTTTTGCTGAATGCTGTCAGTTGATAATGTATCATTGAAAATTTTAAATTCAATGCTGTCAAGAAGTCCTTTGTATTTTATTTTTTCTATTTCAAATGCTTCTTTGTTTTCTTCTTTTATAGGTTCAACCGGAGGAGCTTTTATATGCAATGGATTTATGTTTTTTCCGTTTTGCCATACTCTAAAATCCAAGTGAGGACCTGTTGCTAAGCCTGTTTTTCCAACATAACCTATAACTTGTCCTTGTGAAACTCTTGTTCCAACTTTTATTCCTTTTGCAAAGCCTTTAAGGTGCATATAGCCTGTTGAATATACGCTGTTATGTTTAATTTTAATGTAATTTCCACCTCCACGTGTATATGTTTTCTTTATAACAACACCGTCGCCAAGTGCATGAACAGGTGTGCCTTCCGGTGCTGCATAATCAACTCCTAAATGTGGTCTTACAATTTTAAGAATTGGATGTTTTCTTGCATAACTAAATCCTGAGCTTATACGTGAAAATTTAAGAGGTGCTTTTAAGAATGCTTTTCTTAAACTGTTTCCTTCAAGGTCAAAAAAACTTTCAACACTATCTTGCTTAAATGGAATTGCATAAATTGAATCGTGATAATGTTCAAAATATGAAGAAATAATTTTTCCGTAACCTATTGATGAGTCGTTAACAAATTTTTCTTCATAAATAATTTTAAATCTGTCTCCTTTTTGAAGACCAAAAAAATCAATTGACCAAGCATATATTTCCGATAAATCGTTTGCTAAAATAGGTTTTACTCCGGCATCTTCCATAGCAAACCAAAGTGAAGTTTTAATTTCTCCTGCTGTTTCTTTAATTTTTGTAACAACATCTTTTTTGCCGGAATATACATTAAGGCTATCGTTTAAATCAAAAACAATATAGTCAACTTTGTTTTTTTCGTATATGATGTATTTGGGAGTTTTTAAGCTGTCAGGAATACTGTCTTTTGAAAAGAAAACGGAGTAATTTTGCCCACTTTTTATATGTCGAACATCAAAAACTGTATCGCATTTTTGTACAATATTATAAAGTTTGTCTGAAATGTTATATTTTTCAAATAGAGTTCCAAGGAACATTCCGTCTTCAATTTTTCCTGTTTTAACAGAAAAACTATCAATATTTAATCCATAAAGCAAATTTGGTTCTTCAATAATTTTAATTGTATCTTTAATTTGTGATATTTTATTTTGTGAAGATATTTTGCTTGTGTATATGAAATAAGTAGCCACTAAAATAATTGTAATAGTGACTACGCTAATAATTGTTTTTTTCATTTGTTTTATTTTTTGTAAAGAGCTTTTCTTCGTTCTTTTATTTTTTCATCTGTAATGTAATCGTCATAATTCATAAGTTTATCAATCATTCCGTTTGGTGTAATTTCAATAATTCTGTTACAAACGGTGCGGATAAATTCATGGTCGTGTGACGACATTAAAATATTTCCTTTAAAAGTTTTTAGGTTATTATTAAATGCTTGAATTGACTCTAAATCCAGATGGTTAGTTGGTGTGTCAAGAATAAGTACATTTGGGTTTTGTAAAATCATACGGGCAATCATGCAACGCATTTTTTCACCTCCTGAAAGGACATTTACTTTTTTGTAAATTTCTTCACCTTTAAATAGCATTTTTCCTAAATAATTTCTAAGGAACATTTCGCTTGTGTCTTCGGGTGAAAATTCTGCTAACCAGTCAACAATTGATTCTTCACCTTTAAAGAACTTAGAGTTGTCAAGCGGAAGGTATGCTTTTGTAATAGTTTGTCCCCATTCATAAGTTCCTGTATCTGCTTCCATATTGCCGTTAATTATTTCAAAAAATGCGGTCATTGCTCTTGAATCTTTTGAGATAATTACAATTTTGTCATTTTTTTCAATAGTAAATTCAACATCTTTAAAAAGGACTTCACCGTCTAAACTTTTTGATAAGTTTTTAACGTCAAGAACACTATTTCCGGGTAAACGTTCCGGAGTGAAGATTATTCCGGGGTATTTTCGTGATGATGGTTGAATGTCTTCAATGTTAAGTTTTTCAATCATCTTTTTACGGCTTGTTGTTTGTTTAGATTTTGCAACATTTGCACGAAAACGAGCAATAAATTCTAAAAGTTCTTTCTTTTTTTCTTCGGCTTTTTTGTTTTGTGCTTTTTGTTGCCTTAATGCTAATTGACTTGATTCGTACCAAAAGCTATAATTTCCTCCAAATATTTTAATTTTTCCGAAATCAATATCAACTGTGTGTGTTGAAACAGAATCTAAGAAATATCTATCGTGAGAAACTACAAGAACTGTATTTTCAAAATTGTGTAAATAATTTTCGAGCCAACTAATTGTTTCTAAATCTAAATCATTTGTAGGTTCATCAAGTAAAAGGTTGTCGGGTTTGCCAAATAATGCTTGAGCAAGTAAAACTCTCACTTTTTCTTTCCCGCTAAGGTCTTTCATTAATTTGTAATGCTGGTCTTCTTTAATTTTCATTCCACTAAGAAGTATTGCGGCTTCTGTTTCGGCATTCCATCCGTCCATATCGGCATATTGAGCTTCAAGTTCTGCTGCTCTTATTCCGTCTTCTTCAGAAAAGTCTGGTTTTTCATAAAGAGCATTTTTTTCTTGCATAATATCCCAAAGTACTGTATGTCCCATTAAAACTGTGTCCATAACAGTAACATCATCAAATTCGAAATGGTTTTGTTTAAGAACTGAAAGTCGTTCACCTTTTCCAAGAGTAACAGAACCTTTTGTAGGAGATTCTTCACCTGAAATTATTTTTAAGAAAGTAGATTTTCCTGCTCCGTTTGCACCTATTACTCCGTAACAGTTTCCACTTGTGAATTTTAAATTAACGTCTTGAAAAAGAACTTGTTTCCCAAATTGTATACCTAAATCTTGTACTGTAATCATTTATGTTTTTTTATTTTTGCGGCAAAGGTAGTCTTTTTTTTGAATTATATATTGTTTAGCAAATTTGTGAGATTTTGTTTTTGAATTCGTTTTACATACATTTGACAAAATATTTTAAAGATTAATATTTAGATTTAATGGGAAGTCCAATAAAAAAGCTAATAGGGCAGACGGCTGTTTATGGTTTAAGCAGTATTGTAGGAAGGTTTCTGAATTATCTTTTAGTTCCTCTTTATACAAGTGTATTTGTTCCTTCGGAATATGGTGTGGTTACAGAACTTTTTGCTTATGCCGGTTTTTTAATGGTGTTTTTAACTTTTGGTATGGAAACTGCTTATTTCCGTTTTTCTGAAAAATATGATAATCCTGAAAAAGTTTTTGCAACAGCAGTTTCACCGATTCTTATTACTTCAACAATTTTTATTGTAACGGTTATTTTGTTTTCTCAAAATATTGCAAATGTTTTGCAATATCCTGACCATAAGGAATATATAATTTGGTTTGCATTAATTGTTGGTATTGATTCTATAACTGCAATTCCTTTTGCAAAATTAAGAAGAGAAAACAAGGCTTTGAAATTTGCAAGTTTTAAGTTTGTGAGTATTGGTTTAAATATTGGCTTTAATTTGTTTTTTTTGTTGCTATGTCCTTATTTAATTAAAAACAATTCTTTAAGTTTTATTACAAGTTTTTATTCTGAAGATGTTGGTGTTGGTTATATTTTTATTTCTAATTTAATTGCATCGTCTGTTGTTTTGGCATTATTTATTCCTGATTTTTTAAAAACAAAGTATAAGATTTCAAAATCGCTTTTAAAACAACTTTTTTTATACGGATTTCCACTTCTTTTTGCAGGGCTTGCAATTATGGTTAACGAAGTTATTGATAGGATTTTGTTGAAATATCTTGTTGTTGTACCTGAAGGTATTGAAAATGCACATGAATATATTATGGCACAGTTGGGAATTTATGGTGCAAATTATAAGCTTTCAGTTTTGGTTGTGTTGTTTATTCAAGCTTTTAGGTATGCTGCAGAACCTTTCTTTTTTAGTCAGGAAAAAGAAACAAATGCAAAAAATGTTTATTCTTCGGTAATGAAATATTTTGTGATTTTTGGTTTGTTTATTTTCTTAGGAATAATGCTTTATATTGATATTTTTAAATATTTCATAAGTAATAAAGAATATTGGGTAGGTTTGGGAGTTGTTCCTATTTTGTTGGTCTCTAACATTTTACTGGGTGTTGTTTATAATCTTGCAATTTGGTATAAACTTACTGATAAAACAAAATGGGGTGCATATATTGCAGGAATTGGTGCTGTTTTAACAATTATTTTTAATGTTTTACTTATTCCTAAAATTGGTTATTTTGGTGCTGCATGGTCGCATGTTATAAGTTACTCTGTAATGGTTCTTGTTTCATATTTCTTAGGACAAAAATATTATAGGATTAATTATCCATTAAAGGATATATTTATTTATGTGCTTCTTACAGTAATAATTTATGTTGCAAGTTTATATAATGATTTTAGTGGGCTTGTTGGGTATTTAATAAATACAATTTTAATTTTAATATTTATAATATTTGTTTTAGTTAAGGAAAATTTACTTTTTAGAATTTTGAAGATTAAAAAGTAATTCTTTTTGAAAGTTTTCTTTAAATATTTCAATTTTTCCATCATCCTTACATTCTTTTATTAATTGTTTTATGTTTTTTTTGAATATTGGATGAACAAATTCAGATGTAATTTGTAAAAGTGGTTTTAAAACAAACATTCTTAAATGTAAATTAGGGTGAGGAATTATTAAATTTTTAGAATTAATTATTTCGTTGTCATAAAAAAGTATGTCAATGTCAATAGTTCTTGATGAATATTTTGCTTTTCCGTTTATGAATTTTGTTTTGTTTGTCCTTCCTAATTTTTTTTCGATGTTTTGAGTTTTTTTTAAGATTTCTTGTGGTGTTAATTCACTTTTAAGTTTAATAGTTAAATTTAGGTAGTCATTGTCTGAATAATTCCATGATTCACTTTCCCAAATGTCTGATATTGCTATGATATCACCAAGCTCAGAGTTAATATGTTCTATGGCAAATTTTAAATAATTTAGTCTATTTTCTTTGTTGCTACCAAGTGAAAGATATACAATTGACATGATTAAAATATTTTTTTACAAATAAAGTTAGATTTTTTTTGTAGAAAAAGAAAAAAACAATAATTTTGCAGACCTAAAATAATGACCTATGGTGTAATGGTAACACAGCTGGTTTTGGTCCAGTCGTTCTAGGTTCGAGTCCTGGTAGGTCAGCAACTTTAAAGTCCTTATTAATCAGATGGTTAGTGAGGATTTTTTTGTTTTTAAAGCTTTGTGTATCAATATTTGTTCTGTAAATATTTTATAAGTTTTATATTTAGTTTTTTATAGTGAAGAAGAATGTTGTTCCAACACCAACCTCACTTTCAAACCAAATTTTCCCTTTGTGTTTTTCAACAAATTCTTTGCACAGAATTAACCCAAGCCCTGTACCTTCTTCGTTTTCAGTACCTTTTGTTGATGTAGTTTCTTCTATGTCAAATAATTTTGAATGTTTTTCTTTAGGAATTCCAACACCATTATCTATAACTTCAATTTGTACATATTTTTGTTTGTTTTTTGTAACAAATTTTGAATTGATTATTATTTTTCCTCCCTTGTTTGTGAATTTTATAGAGTTTGATAATAAATTTCTTATAATTGTAGAAAGCATATCTACATCTGCAACTATATTTGTATCTTCCGGTATACTATTAATTAAGTTTATAGATTTTGCATTTGCTGTTTGGTGTAAAATTTCTAAAATGTTTTCAGGATTAAAATCCATTATTCCTTGTTGTGACTGTGACCAAAGTAATAAATCATCTAATAGCTTATATGTGCTTTTAATTCCTTCGTTTATAATGTTTAAATATTTTTGTTGTGTTTCT
>JAADEE010000294.1 GCA_013153575.1 Chlorobiota bacterium | reverse complement strand
ATGTAAATGAACCAAATCATTTGATTTTTGTCAACATAAGCTGTCCATGTTGCAGGAGATGACATTCTATTGTTGTGTGTATCTAAAACATTCTTAACAGAAACATCTAAAACTATATTTTCAATATCAGCAGGTTCCATATCCGGAGTTATAATTACCTTATCATCATTAATAACATAACTAAAAGGCATTGAAGTTATAGGTTTTTGCAACTTTATATTAGGACTTTCAGAACTTATTATTGCATTTACAAATAACTCCATATCACCTGAAACTGAATATGTATCTTGTGTAAGATTTTCTAATGTTTCATTAGAAATTGCAGGATTTGATTCATTTACATCTTCAAATGGGAAGTATGCTTTAAGACCAAATTCATCACAACTTAATGCATTATTCAAATAATCTTTTATTTGCGATTGTTGTCTTACTGTATTCCAAATTCTAAGTTCATCAATATTACCAATAAAGTATTTATCATAATAATTTACTTGCTCAGAATACCACCATCTTGCACCAACAACAATTTTTTCACTAGCAAAACCTCCTAATTGTGAAGCATAATAAGTTTTTACAAGTTCTCCGTTCATATAAATAGATAAATATCCTCCACGTTTTAAACTCATTGTAAAATGTTGCCAATTATTATCTAAATATTCAGAAGCATCAAATGATATTGAAACTCCTTTATTTTGAACTTCAATTTTATTATCTGCTTTTATGGTAATATTCCAAGAGTTATCACCAAGAGTAGCATCACTTAAACCATTTGAAAGCATACACATATCACTTCCTGTTGCTTGTGTTTTAAACCAGAATTCAATGGTAAAGTCTGTTTGAGTATCAAAAATCATTTCTCCTGTAGGAATACTTGAGTAACTTGCACCATCAAAACTTAAAGATTTACCATTTCGGCTTACTTGCCATGTTGCATTAACTTCGGCATTTCTACCAAAAACTAAATCTTTTGCATAGTTGCCTGATGCATCATTCATTTTCCAAAGCCCATACAAACCTTGTTCATGTCCGTTTAAAATTTTACTTTGTTCAGAAGAAATATCTCCGGAAGTTTTATAAATATTCCATATTCTAAATTCATGCATATTTCCATTAAATGCAGATGCATCTTCAGGGCAATAACCAACATAAAGTAAGTTTTCAAGATTTGTATATGAATTTGTTTCTAGATATTTTTCTTCTGTTATTGCTCCTGCTGATATAATTAAATTTACTGCAGGTTCAAATTGTTCATCTCCAATATTATAAACCATTGCATAATGTACCCAATCATCTGAGCTTAAGTATTGATTTTCAGATGTTATTACATCATTACCAAGTTTTACTTGAAAGTGATTTTCATCATCGAAGCCAATCCATAATCCTTCGTTTAATGCTCCAAGTGAAACAAGGCACTCTCTACCTGAAGCATCACGTTTTGCCCAAAATTCAATTGTATAAGATGTATTGTTTAAGTTAATACCATTCCTAACAATCATATTTTGTTGAACACCATCAAAGTGTATGCTTGCATCATGTAATAAACTTTCATTATCTATTAAATCTGTTCCATTTAGAATTCCTCTCACTTCAATATAATCAGAATGAGCATAAAAATCTCCTGCATTAACATCTTCATTAAAAGTAAGACTTATATCTTCACCAGGAGAAAGTATTCCGTCACCAGGTTCAGGGGTTCCAAATGGTTTTGGAGTTACTCTATCAATAATTCCTGTAAGAGGGTTTGTAAGAAACTCTGAACCATCATTGCAAACTGATTTTAAGTATAATTCATAAGTTCCATCGTTTAACCCACTTATATCAAAGTTATAATCTAAAACCGGTTCATCATTTATATATGTTTTAGGTTCATCTGCAGAATTATAATCATCTAAATCTTTATAAAACACCATTCTTGTTGTTCTTGGAGAACCCGGTGTTGCAGTTTGAAATGATATTGACTTAAATTTAGAACTGTTAATATCATAATCTGTAATTTGGAAGCTAATTGTATCATTGTTTGAAACATTTGCAGTCCATTTATCATAAATTTGATTAAAGTCAACCGATGTACAGGCCGGTACAAAATGAGCCGATAAATAAACAGAATCTGCAATATCTTCAACATCATCAGTAGGATCAAATTGACATTGTGAATGAAGTATTACAAGTATGCTATCAATATCATTATAATCAGGTTGTCCTTTTTCAATAGTTAATGTTTTATAAACGGTTTGCCCAAAAGGGACTAAAATTGCTTTACCTTCACTTGTTGCAGGGTCTCCATCAACAGAGACAATAGCACCGTAAGGATTTGATGATGCATCAACTAATAGATTAAACCAAACATCATCTTCTGTTTCTGATGTATTTGTTAATGCAAGGCTAAATACTGCAGGTGTTGTTTCAGGTACTCCAAAAATATTATTTTCTGCAGCAGCAATGTTTGGTTTTTCAATTTGCATTGTTGCTTGATTTAATATTGTTCCGGGATTGTAGTATTTTGAGTATGATGCTCCTTCGTAAGGACAAGAGCTTTGCCCTCCTTGTGTTCTGAATATAGGAGCAAATCCTCCTTTCACATCTTTTCTTACATCAACAGAAAAATAATCACCTTGATCACCATCTTCTAAAACAAAACCCGTTTCCTGAACTGTTGTTTGGTCAATTGATGTTGTAGTGTTTTTGGTATATCTATACCTTTCTTCCATTTCAAAAGTAAAGCCTTTCTCATTAACAGTAAAACCTAATGCTCCTGCTAATGATGGAGAAATCATAAATTCAAATGATTTTGTTTGAATGTCTGATTGCTCGACCTCAACACTAGCTTCATATGTTGCTCCTGCATCAAATGAGATATTTTGAGGAAAATCTTCTGATGGTTCACTCATTATTTTTTGATATTCATTATTTTTCAAAACATTTCTCCACTCAATTATTTGTGTGTTATAATATCTAACGGAATCTATTACATCATCCTCATTAGGATTATTGAATGTGTAACTTGGACCAGTGAAAGGATCATCCGACGCACTACTTCCCCAAATAAATTCATCATCATTATTTGATAAAAATTTATCTTCATCACTATCATCAGAATAAACATTTGAATAATAATCTTTCATATTACCATATGCAGCATTTCTAAGCATCATTAAATTAGGAATTAAATAATTCTCGATATGATTTTGAGAATATATAAACGTTGTATTTATCTCATTCCCAAGATATAAACCTTTCTTTTTACATATAGTATAATCATTTCCATCAATCGTTACATTTCCTAATGTTTCTGCATCAACAGGAACATCATTAACATCTGATATTTGAATAAAGTTTGATGCTCCGAAAATAATATTTGTACTATGCCCAAGGAACACATCTCCCATATCTCCAACATAAGCAGGATCACTACTTGTTGAGAATGTTTCATTAAATGCAATATGTTCTGATGTTTCATGTTCCTTTCCCCAATCATTACTATGTTCAAATCCTACTGACATATCTGCCGTTATTTCAAGTTCTAAACCTACAGAGAAAAATGGTGTACCAGCAGTTGTTGTGATTTTATTTCCTAAATGGTATGTTGCTAATTCAGAACCTTCCCACGCTTTGTTAGTTGTTACGGTTTTTGTGTAATTAGTAACTAATCCTTTTGTTAAATATGCATAACTATTTGAACCCGGAGGATCTCTTAAAATATAGTCAATTTTATCAGGCCCCTTTGTAACAAAATTATTTCCTGTTGGAAGGTTTCCGGAAACATAAGCCATAAGTGGTGATTCAGACCAAGGATAATTAGAATCTCCTACTTGAAGTGAAATTTCAATTTTTTTATCAAATGGGCTTGTTAAATTAGGTAATCCTCCATAAAATTGATATAAAGCATATCCATCTTCATTTAATGGTATGTTTTGTTGATTCTGATCGTTTGCGCAATTATTAACAACTATTATTTCACCATCAGTTACAGGAACTGTATCAACTTCTAAATTATCTTGATTTTCATCTCCTATTCTGATAATATACAATGAATCGCCTAATACCTTTGAACCATTATAATTATAAACAGATAATCTTGGAGGATCTCTTCTTATCCAATCTTTTTTCTTGTTATATGTAAAAACTGTGTCTGCGACTATTACACCATTTTCATTTTCAACAGAGTCTACTGTAAAAATATCATCAAAACAGTTTGACATATTTACAATATCATTTTCTCCATCTAAAAAGTTATATGTATTATTCACTTTAACTGTTGTAATAACATATGTTTCAGGACATAAATTAATTTCATACATTCCTGTACTTGCATCTGTATAAATTGTAGTATCTGTTGCTCCATTTTGTAAAAAGTATCCTTGATCTGTTGTAAATGTTATTTCACAGACTCCTAGATTATTTTTATTAGGGTTTTCTTTTGAACCTACAGGTTTTGCTTGTTCAACTGCACCTCCAACAACTCTTCCTGCTAATTTAACTAATGTGTTATCTATAAAATCTAAATTATATAAATCATCATTAAAATAATATGTAGATTCATATGTAGGTCCGGGAAAATATTCAGATACAAAAACATGACCTTCTTTTTCAACAGAAATGTAATGATTTCCTATTGGTACTTGTATATCATATTTTCCTTGTTCATCTGTTGTTATAACTTCATTATTTTCTCCTTGAATATAATTACCATCAATTTTAATATAACAATCTTTAACAGGCATTGTTGTGTTTTTATATGTTACTTTACCTGTTACTCTAAAAGATGACACATCTGTAAAATCAATATTATTGTGCACAGGTGTATTATCACTGATAAACAAATTTACATCTGTTGGATCAAACTCGTGAACACCTAGCAAAGGTGCAACATTGAAAATCTCTCCTTCACCACTATACCTAATCCCTTCAATAACATAATTACCTCTTTCATCTGTTAAACCTGAGGGGTGTAGTTGTTCAAAACTTGGAGTACTTGATGACCATTCAGGATAATGATTTTCTCCAAATTTTAAATCTTTTTTATTAAATTCTCCATCTTTTTTAGAAATATCATAACCAAAATTTCCATAATTTTCATCAAAATGCCAATATGCATAAAGCCCTTCAGAATCATTTGGAACAATTCTTTGATAATCATCTTTTATTTGTTCATCAGTTTTTGCCAATGACCAAAGTTTAACTTCATCAATATTACCTTTAAATCCTAAATTTTGTCCAAATTCAAGTGCTCCTCCCAAAACTGTATTACATTGATTAGGATTTGCCCATGGAATTACAGGTGTATAAGTTGAAGATGCTATTTTATCGCCATTTAAATAAATTCTTAATTCCCCGTTTTCTGCATCAAGTGAAAATGCTACATGAGCCCATTCGTCTGCATTTAGCTCAGTTGTTGAAGATGCTGTTACTATTGGAGTTTGGGTAGCGTTTGATGTTGTGTCATATAAAACTGCAACAAGTTGCATATTCATTAGATAAAAGTTAAACCTAAGAGTATCAATTGAGAAAATCATCTTTCTATTTCCGGATGTTGAAAGTTCCGGTTTTATCCAAGCTTCAAAAGTTAATGGTTTATATGATAAACTATCTTGATGATATTCTGAATTTATTAGATAATCATCATTGCCATCAAAATATAAACTAGAAGTAGCAACTGGATTTTCTGTATTTACCCTTACATCAACATCTTTTACTGCAATTCCTCCCTGATATGTTATTTTTCCACTTACAATTCCTGTACTTGTTCTAAAACCAATGTCAGTTAATGTGTCTGAAATTATTTGTTCAAGTCCGCAATGCCCTTTTGTTCGGATTAAATATTCATAAATTTCATTAGCATTTGTTTGCCCATCTGTATATGAGGTTGCATTTTCATTATCAATTGTTACTAATAATTCAAAATCTTCATTTACTTTTCTTCTATAAATTTCAAATTCTTCAATATCTGATTTTTTGTCTGGATTAACAGCCCAATCAAGCTTTACTTCTTGGTTAAAATAACCTTTTGAGCCTTCAAATAACGGATCAGCTCCTTCGTAAGTAAATATATTATCATATTTTGAAGGTATTTTTGCCACTTGGCTTGCATCGGTAATTGAGTTATTGGCTCCACAAACGTTACTTGCTTCAATTTTATATTCATATTCTTTACACATATCGGCATCTCTATCTTCATATGATCTTAAATCTACAGAATATTCACTTTCAATTTGTTCATAAGTTCCACCGTCTTCGCTTCTGTAAATATTGAAATAAGCAGCAGGTGCACCTTCATCAGGTTGAGTAAAATCCCAAGTTACACTAATGTTGTCACCATTAACAATTGCATCTTGATTTGTTGGAGGTGTTAGGCATTCTGTATTTGCAATTGCTGTAATTGGATCACTAAAGTTTTCACATCCATCTCCAATACCATCAATTTGATATTTAATAGACTTCCCATAATATGCTTCAGGTGCAGTATATGTATATTCTTCTCCTGAAATATTATCTTGAAGCGTTTGATATGTTCCATCAACATTATAGATTATTTTATAATCGCAACCTTCAGGACTTTCATCCCATGTAAATTTTACAGTTCCCGTACAATTTCCTGTTGATGCATGATCTGCCTCAAAATGAGTTACTTGGACATACTTTTTTAAAGATGCTTTTATTTTTGCAACATCATTATTATCAAAGTCTTCTGCATCATAATAACCGGAATTTGTATTTAAAGGATTATTGGGATTATACCAAACAGAGCGTACATAATATTCATAACTTTGTCCTGGTTCTAATGCATTATCATAATCAATAAAATAATCATCTGTAACACCACATAAAAAAGTTCCCATTCCTTCTTCTCCTTCTTTTTTTCTGTATATATATTGAGTAGAATACGTTGTTCCTCTTGTCCAATCTAATCTTATATTTTCACAATTTCCAGTTGCTGTGAGATTATAAATATTAAGAGGTCTTCCAGGATGATATTTTTCTGTATCATAAGAAACACCTGTTTCTGTCATGCTTTTATCAGGAACTAAAGAATAAACATTATCTACAGAAGTATACATATTTATTTTAAGATCATCAGCTAAACCTGACATATCTGAACGTAAAGTTTCAGGATCATTAAATGTTTTATCCCAAACATAAGCTATTTCTTGATTTAATAATTCTTTTGTCCATATTCTTACACCAGATATCTGCCCTCTGAAATCTCTAGAATGATCATTTGCATCTCCTAAAAATATAGATTGCCAAGAAAAGTCACCCAAAGTAAATGAACCTGATGTGGCATATTCTCCATTCCAATACAATGTAATAAGCTCATTTCCTTCATTATAAGTAATGGTAAGATGTTGCCATTTATATTTAAAATCATCTCCATAGTCAAATGTTGTAAACCTTATATCAGAATTACTATCATCATCAAATCCATCACTTAACCTTATTTGCCAATCTGATGAACTTGTTCTTTGAAACATTAAGTATAACGAGTTATAATCATCTCCCCAATCTCCTGCAGAAAAGAATGTATAATAATCATCACTTTCATTATCATCAGGCCAGGTACACCTAAGCCACAAATCCACAGTAAAATCATTCTCTAGCCAATTAGCAGCATTATGAGAATCGCTAACATCTGACCCTTCTTGTATCCTAATATAAGAGTTATCTCCGTCAACATAAGGAATGTTAGTCCATGGAGTATGGGTATCACTACTGTTTTCGTCAATACATTGTGCATTAATAGAATTAACATTTGCAAAAAGAAGCAAAATTATTAATACTTTAAATCGCTTTAAATAGTTAATTTTCTTCATAATCATAAAATTTAATATTTTGAGTAAACTTGTATTCTTACTGAATTAAAGATGTATTTATATTCTTTTAGTAATTTTAAATTTTGTGTATATTCTTTTAGTAAATTTTGGTTAATATATTTAGTAAAGTTTTTATAATGTTCTCCACCTATTAACCATTCTGTAATTATACTCAACCACTTCCCTAACAGTTTAGATTCTTTATCAAAAACATAATCAACAATAATTATTTTGCCGTATTCTTCTACTATTCTTATAGCCTCATCTATAATTTTTTTTGCTTGTGTTAAACTTGTTTCATGTAAAACAAAACTTAATAAAGCAAGTTCATAGCTATTTTCCGGAAATTCTGTATTTGTAGCATCTTTATTCTGACAAAATTCAGAAACTCCATTTTTACTAGCCCTTGCTAGCATATTTTCGGAAATATCAATACCAATCAATTTAGTTATATTAATATTTTTGAGATATTTTATCTGATTTCCTGTTCCACAACACATATCAATTACAGAGTTTACTCCTAATAGTTGTACTTCATTCACAATGCGTTGCCTTATTGGATATAATACCGGAAAAAAAATAAAATCATAAATATTAGAAAACCAAGTACTATACGAAACATTTGACTTAAGCAAAGTAAAAATGTTATTATTTAATTTTGTTTTTATCATTTTAAATAAATAATATACAACAAAACTACTTACATAATTAACACTATAGTATAGGGGAAACCTATATTTTAAATAAGGAAAAACTCTTATTTTATTATACTTTCACCGAAAATACCTTCTTTTGTAAAGTTATATATAATCAGCTTTTTAAATGTAAAAGAAGCAAGACATTTGGTGAGACATTTGCATAACACAATGAAAACCAGCATCACACAAGTGATTATTATTTTTGAATTTCAAACTTAATGTACTGTGAAATATCTGTTGCTTGTGGAAGATTAAGTTTTTTTCTAAGACGTTGTCTGCTTTTGCTAACTGAACTTTCACTAATATTTAAAACATTTGCAATGTCTTTTGATTTAAAATTCATAAATAATAAACTAGATAATTTTTTTTCACTTTTTGTTAAATTAGGAAACTGTTTTTCAAGTTTTGCGAAAAAATCAGGATGTAATTCCGTAAATTTAACCATAAAATTATCCCAAGCATTTTCTGTATTTAT
>JAADEE010000246.1 GCA_013153575.1 Chlorobiota bacterium | reverse complement strand
GAGATTTTCCTGAATTTGAAAAAGAAACAGGAAATTTATATAAATCACTTGTAATTATATCTAAACGTTCAAAACAAATTCAAAGAGAAATAAAAGAAGAACTTGATAAAAAACTCAATGAATTTGCATCTTACACTGATAATTTAGAAGAAATTTTTGAAAACAGAGAACAAATTGAAATTTCAAAATTTTACGAACGTCTTCCAAAACCTATTCTTATTGCTACACAAGAATTTTTAAATGGTGAAATTTATTTTAGAGATGCCGACGAAAATTCTGATGAACAAATTTAGAACATAGCATTTGTACTAAAATATTTTGCACATGCAAGGAAAAAAAATAATATTAGGTATTACCGGAGGAATAGCTGCTTACAAAGCGGCTATTCTTATTAGGTTATTAATAAAAAAAGGTGCAGAAGTTCAAGTAATTACAACCCCTTTTGCCGAAAAATTTATTACACCTCTAACTCTTGCAACGCTTTCAAAGAAACCTGTTTTGAAAATGTTCTACAACCAAGAAAATGGCGACTGGAACAGCCATGTAGATTTAGGACTTTGGGCTGATGCAATGATAATTGCACCCGCAACAGCAAATACAATGGGCAAAGCCGCAAACGGAATTGCCGACAACCTATTGCTTACAACATATCTTTCTGCAAGATGCCCTGTTTTTTGGGCACCAGCAATGGATTTAGACATGTTTCAACATCCTGCAGTACAAAACAATATTGCAACATTAAAGTCATACGGCAACTATTTTATTGATGCCGAAACAGGCGAACTTGCAAGCGGTCTTGAAGGAAAAGGTAGAATGGCTGAACCTGAAAACATTGTTGAAGAGCTTGAAAACTTCTTCAATTCAAAAAAAAAATTAAAAAATTATAACATACTCATAACCGCAGGACCAACATACGAAAAAATTGATCCTGTAAGGTTTATAGGAAATCGTTCAAGCGGTAAAATGGGTTATGCCATTGCAGAAGTTTTAGCCGAAAAAGGTGCAAAAATTAACCTAGTATCAGGCCCTGTTTCATTAAAAACAACAAACAAAAAAATAAATATAATTCCTGTTGAATCAGCAGAAGAAATGTTTAATGAAACTAAAAAAAGATTTGCTGAAAATGATATTATAATTTTTGCTGCTGCCGTTGCAGATTACACACCACAAAATCCTGCAAACTCAAAAATAAAGAAAAAAACAAACTCTTTAAATATTGAATTAAAACCTACGAAAGATATTGCAAAAGAATTAGGAAAACTTAAAACAAACAAGCAAATTACAGTAGGTTTTGCATTAGAAACCGACAATGAACTTGTTAATGCTCAAGAAAAAATAGCTAAAAAGAACTTCGATTTTATAGTGTTAAATTCTTTAAATGACAAAGGTGCAGGATTTGCACATGACACAAATAAAGTTTCAATAATTGATAAAGACAATAATATTCAAGAATTTGAGTTAAAATCTAAAAAAGAAGTTGCCGAAGATATAGCAAATAAAATTATTGAGCTAATATCAAAATAAAAACCAAAAAGTTAAACATGAAGCATCTATTATTTTATACATTTTTCTTAATTTCAATAATATCTGCAAATGCTCAAGAACTTAATTGTAGAGTTAATATCAACAGAAGTCAAGTGCAAGGAACAAATGAAGATATTTTTCGCTCATTAAGGCAAGATATTTATGAATTTATGAATAACCGAAAATGGACAAATAATGTTTTTGCAAATAATGAAAGAATAGAATGTCAAATTCAACTAAATATCACAAAATTTAACGGTATTGATAAGTTTACTGCAAATTTATCAGTGCAATCTTCAAGAACAATTTACGGCACAAACTACAAATCAATAGTTTTAAATTATAAAGAAAAAAACGACTTTGAATTTACTTATGCCGAAGGTCAGCCTTTAGAATTTAATGAAAACACACATATTTCAAACTTAACATCTGTACTTGCATTTTACGCGTACATAATTATAGGTTTAGATTATGATACATACGGTATGCTTTCAGGAACTGAATATTTCCAAAAAGCAAGAACAATTATGAATAATGCACAAGGTGAACCTGACGGTAATTGGAAAGCTTTTTCAAGTGGCGATAATAACAGATATTATTTAATTGAAAACATAGTTTCTAATACAAACTCCGGTTTAAGAAAATTTTACTACCGATACCATAGATTAGGTCTTGATGTTATGCAAGAGAAATTAGAAGAAGGAAGAAATGAAATTGCAAACTCATTCCAACTTATTAAAAGTGTTTATAACAGAAAACCTAACTCAAATTTCTTAAAAATTGTTCTTCAAACAAAAATGAAGGAAATTGTTAAGATTTTTTCAGAAGCTCCTATGCAAGAAAAAAAACGTGTTTATAACATCCTTAAAGAAGTAGACCCAACTAATAAAGATGTTGACAAAATTATTGAAACAAGGAATTAGTTCTTTCTAAACTCACGGTTAATATCATAAAAGAAAAAGGTCTGCCATTACTGACAGACCTTTTAAAAAAGTTTAAGACTAAATATTAGATTACTCTAACATTTACTGCGTTAAGTCCTTTTTTACCTTCTTTTAATTCAAACTCAACCATATCTCCTTCGTTAATTTCATCAATTAAACCTGAAACATGTACGAAATATTCGCTTTTAGTTTCTTCATCAATAATAAATCCAAATCCTTTTGATCCGTTGAAAAATTTTACTGTTCCTTTTTTCATTGTAATAATATATGTAATAAATTTTTAAAGAAACAAAAGTAAACTTATTTTCTAACTAAAAAAATATTTTGCTAATTATTTTATTTTCAGAAAATTAAAAAAATAAAACAAATGAATACTTTTTATAATTTTTTAAAGGATTTCTTTTATGTTTTTTTCAATAATAAGTTTTACATTTTCACTAACAGGCTCTAGCGGTAAACGTACATATTGCTCCATAATTCCTATAACTTCCAAAGCTGCTTTTATACCACTTGGATTTCCATCAAGAAAAATGCTATTTGAAAAATCTAATAATTCATAATGAAGTTTTTGTGCTGTTTTAATATCATGTTTTAAACTTGCATTTACCATTTCTGAAAATTTCTTTGGTAATGCATTTGCTGTTACAGAAATTACTCCATCCATTCCCATTGCAATAAAAGGCATTGTATAAGCATCGTCTCCTGAAAGCACAGAAAAACCTTCTGGTTTATTCTTAATAATTTGCATTATTTGATTAATGTTTGCCGATGCTTCTTTAACTGCAACAATATTCTTAAAATCATTTGCAAGTTGCAAACATGTTTCTGCCGAAAGGTTTACTGATGTTCTTCCGGGCACATTATAAAGAATAACAGGAACAGGACTTGCTTCTGCAATTGCCTTATAATGAGCATATAATCCTTTCTGCGAAGGTTTGTTATAATAAGGTGTTGCTGAAAGAATTGCATCTATATTTGTAAAATCTGTATTCTTAATTCTTTCAACTACTGCTTGTGTATTGTTTCCTGCAATTCCAAAAACAATCGGTAATTTCTTTTCAGAAACTTTTACAATATGATTTAAAATATCTTCTTGCTCTTTAAATGTTAATGTAGGATTTTCGCCTGTTGTTCCCATAACAACTAAAAAATCTACACCACCATCTACAATGTGTTTTATTAATTTTGAAAGTGCATCGAAATCAATGCTTTTATCTTTTTTGAAAGGTGTTACCATTGCAACACCGGTTCCTTTTAATTTGTTTTGCATTTTTTATTTTTAAGCTTTTTTAATAATATTCAAATACTTATTTACTTGCTCAATAAAATGATTAAGGTTTTTACTTTTATCAATATTGAAATCGGAATATTTGCAATCTTTTATTCCTGAAACTTTAAAATGTGCTTTTGAAAGTCCAAAAACATAATCTATATAGAAATTATTTTCTTGTGAAAGGTTAATTAAAATATCAAATTCATTATTAACAAAATCACTTATGCAAGTTTCTTTAATTTTTCCTAGCTTTGAAAAGTGTTTTTCTGTAAAATAATGACTATTGCCTTGTCCTAGATAAGGATTTCCTAGTTGTTCATGGTTAAACACAAAACCAAGTGTTTGAAGCTCAAAGTTATTTAATTCTTTGGCATATTTTTTTACAATTTTATCTGTTTCAACATCAATAACAGGATATAGCAATCCTATTTTTTTTGCTGTTTCAAAATTATGAAATTGAATTTTGCGTTTTACTTTTTTTAAATTTCTTGATATAAATATATTTTTTATTCCCACTTGTCTTTTTTCAAAATGAATACAATATTAAGAATTTTCAATCATATTTAAAAATTCATCTTCCGAAATAACTTTAATGTTAAACTTTTTAACTTTTTCAAGTTTTGAAGGACCAACTTTCTCTCCTGCAAGAAAATAATCTGTACTTTTTGAAACTGAACTTGTATTTTTGCCACCGTTTTGCTCAATCATTTTCTTTAATTCGTTTCTTGAATACTTAGCAAATGTACCTGATATTACTATCTTTTTGCCTTTAAGAATTTCAGTTTCTCCTTCAACTTCTAACATTTCAAATTGTAATCCTGCATTTTTTAAGTCTTTAATTATTTCAATATTTTTTTCATTTCTGAAAAAATTAAATACTGATTTAGCAATTCTTTCGCCTATTTCATCAACTTGAGCAAGCTCTTCAACACTTGCTTTTTCTAATTTTTTGATATTTTTAAAACTTTTTGCAAGAATTTTTGCTACTGTGCTTCCAACAAACCTAATTCCAAGGGCAAATAAAACTCTTTCAAAAGGAACTTTTTTTGATTGCTCAATGCTTTCAAGCAAATTTTTAGCTGATTTTTCTTTAAAGCCTTCTAACTCAAATATATGTTCATATTTCAGTTTATAAAAATCAGAAATATTTTTAAGATGTCCTGCATTAAAAAGTGCATTAATTGTTGCTTCTCCACAATTTATATCCATTGCTTTTCTGCTAACAAAATGCTCCATTTTGCCTTTAATTTGTGGCGGACAAGTAAACTCATTAGGGCAATAATGTTTTGCTTCACCTTCTTCTCTAACAAGTTCGGTTTTACATTCAGGACAATGTGTTATATATTTTACTTCTTTTGAAGATGAGTCTCTTTTACTTTTATCAACTCCTACAATTTTAGGAATTATTTCTCCTCCTTTTTCAACAAAAACAATGTCGTTAATTCTTATATCAAGTTCTTTAATAATATCGGCATTATGCAAAGATGCCCGTTTTACAGTAGTTCCTGCAAGTTGAACAGGTTCGAGGTTTGCAACAGGTGTTATTGCTCCTGTCCTACCCACTTGATAATCAATTGAAAGAAGTTTACTTGCAACACGTTCAGCCTTAAACTTATATGAAATTGCCCATCGTGGTGATTTTCCTGTAAAGCCAAGTTCGTCTTGTAATTTCTTTGAATCTACTTTTATTACAATTCCATCAATATCATAAGGTAAATTTTCTCGTTCTTTGTCCCAAAAGTTTATAAATTCAAAAACTTCATTAATATTTTTTGCAAGTTTTCTGTCATCAGAAATTTTAAAACCCCATTTTTTTGCAAAGTTTAAATTCTCATAATGAGAATCTGATGGCAATTCTTCTCCAAGTAAAAAATAAAGAAAAGCATCTAACTTACGTTTTGCAACATCTTTTGAGTTTTTCATTTTTATACTTCCTGATGCAGCATTTCGAGGATTTGCAAATGGCTGTTCTCCAACATCTTCACGTTCTTTATTTAGTTGCTCAAAAACTTTATGGGGCATTATAATTTCACCGCGTATTTCAAATTTTTCAGGATAATCATTTCCTTGAAGTTGCAATGGTATTGAACGAATTGTTTTTACATTTTCCGATACATCATCGCCTTGTGTACCATCTCCACGAGTTACTGCCTGAAAGAATTTACCATTTTGGTACTTTATGCTTATTGCTGTTCCGTCGTATTTTAATTCGCAAGAATATTTATATTGAGCTTCTTCGCCTAATATTTTTTTTATTCTGTTATCAAAATCTTGAAGTTCTCCTAAATTATAGGTGTTTCCTAAAGATAACATAGGATACTCATGTTTAACTTGTACAAAATCGTTATCCCTGTCTGTTCCAACACGTTGCGTAGGTGAATTTTTATCTTTAAATTCAGGATATTGTTTTTCTAATGCTTCAAGTTCTTTAAGCATCATATCATAATCATAATCTGAAATTGTTGGTTGCGATAAAATATAGTAATTATGATTATGTTTTCTTAATTGTTCGCTTAATTGATTTATTTTTTTTTTTGCCTCTTGCTTAGTCATATTTTTTGCTAATTGCAATGTGTATTTAATTTAATCTTCAGGTATTGAATCGGTATCGGTAACATATACTTTCTTGCCAAAACTAAAAGCTGAAAAACGTACATATCGTTTTGGATTTTCTTTAATATCGATGAATAATTTATCGAGGTCGTTAGATGCTTTTTCAAGTTTATTATATAATTCTTCGTCTTTAAGAAGTAAACCTATTGTACCCTCTCCTTTTTCTATTTTATTCATAATTTTATTAAACTTGTCTAACGATTTATCGGCATTATCAATTACACCAACAAAATTTGCAGCAGCAAGAGAATCGCTAATGTCTCCGAAATTTTGCAAGATTTTCTCAATATTATCATTATTTTTTTCGAGGTTTGTAGTTATAGATTCTGCATTTTTAAGAATTACTGCAACTCTATCTTTACCTGAAACCATAATTTTATCAAGCAAAACAGAAGAACTCTCAAGATTTCTTAGTGTTTTTTGAATATGGTCAAAACTTTGTTTAATATTTCTTCTTGTTTTAGGGTTAAAAACAGCACGAAATGCAACAAGTAAGGAATCTAAGGTTCCTACCATATTTTCAGTTTTAATTTTAAGTGGCATTATTTGCTTGTTAACTTCTTCTGATAAACTTGTTTCAACAGCTGTTTTTAATGTATCATTGTTTTTATAAAATCCTCCGTTTGTATTTTTTTTAAGAATAATTTCAATTCCTTTTGTACCAAGCAAATCAATACTTGTAATTTTAGCAATTGAACCTTTTGGTATTTTTATATTTTTTTTAATATGAAACTCTACATCAAGTTTTTCTAAATTTCCTTCTATAAAATTTATATGGGCTACTTTTCCAATTTTTGTTCCACTAACATACACATGATTTCCTACAGATAACTCTGCAACATCTGAATATATGCCATGTAATTTCACTTTTGCACTAAGTAAATCATTACTTTTCACATAATTAACACCCCAAATTGTAATTAAAAGTATTACAACAAATAAAATTCCTGTTTTAACTATTCTTGCTTTTTCTTTTGTCATTTTGTTTGTTTTTATGGAAATAGATTAATTATTTAACAATTGTAAAGCATCTTTTACAGTAATAAATTTGCCGTTATTTAATGCTATTACATATGCTTCGGGTATTTTTTTTCTAATTTTTTCTTGAAGACTTGCAATTTCTTCATATGTTTTTGCAGAACCTGTAAAATATCTGTAATATCTTCCGTCTTTTACTTTCTCTACTTGTTTTATTCCTTCAAAATTTTCCGGAATTGTTTCAATATCTTTTGTGGAATATGCAATTTGTATTTTAAAGACAATATTGTTTTTTTCATTTACAGGCTCTTTTCCTTCAACAATATTTTTGTATTCTTTTACTGCACGATATATTGATGATGCTATAATTGCTTGTCCGTTTTCTGACATTAAGAATTTTTCTTCTTCAGGATTTGTTATAAAACCTGTTTCAATTAAAATACTTGGCATTGAACAGTTCCATAAAACTACTAAACCTGCTTGTCTTACATCACGATTTACTCTTTTTGCTCTTTCTTCAAATTGATCTTGTACAAGACCTGCAATTTTAATACTTTGCTCTAAATATGAATTTTGGTATAATGAGAATATTATTTCCGTTTCCGGTGAATTTGGGTCAAATCCATCGTATCTTTTCTTATAATTATCTTCAATTAAAATAACTGAATTTTCTCGTTTTACAACTTCAAGTTGTTTATCACTTCTGTTAAGTCCCATTACAAATGTTGATGTTCCTGTTACATTTTTTGCTCTACTTGCATTAACATGAATTGATATAAATAAGTCAGCATTATTCTCATCTGCAATTTCTGATCTTCGGTGCAACTCAATAAACTTATCTGTTTTCCTTGTGTACACAACTCTAACATCAGGTAAATTTTCGTTAATATATTTACCTAATTTTAATGCTATTGCTAATGCAATGTCTTTTTCTTTTGATTTTTTCCCTATTGCTCCCGGATCTTTACCTCCATGACCGGCATCAATTACAATAACATCAACATTATCATTTTCATCTTGTGCAATAATATTGTTATTGAAAAATAAAATGCTTATTGCAACAAAAAATATTTTATATAATTTTTTCATTATCATTTATAATAATTATACTTTTAACAAAAATTAATATAAAGGTATTATATAAATACTGTTATTATACTAATTTTGCGGTAAAAAAAATAGATATTGAATTTCAACAAAAATAATATATTAATTCTCAAAAATAGATATTTTATCAAAAAGTCTTTTATTATATTGCTAATTATATTATTTTCTAATAATATTTTTGGGCAAAATGATAGTATTTTTAATGATACTATCCATAATATTGAAACAAAAGTTGTTGTAAATGACAGTACTTTTCAAAAAAAAGATAGTATTTTATCATTTAAAGATTTAATTAAGCCTAATTTTAATGATAGTACAAATTTAGATTCAATTAACTCAAAAAAAGAGCCTTCTAACATTTCTCCTGATGCAATAACTGATGTTATTGATTATTCCAGTGCTGATTCTATATTATTTTCAATGTCTGATAAAAAAATGTATTTATATGGAGTTGGTGAGCTTGCTTCTGAAGACATGAAACTAAACTCTGCATATGTTGAAATTAATACTGAAGACAATTATTTGTATTCTAAAATGGTTGAAGATAGTTTAAAAAAAATTAAACCTAAACTAAAACAAGGCAAAGAAGAATTTACTGTAAAAAGTATTAAATACTATCTTTTTTTT
>JAADEE010000097.1 GCA_013153575.1 Chlorobiota bacterium | reverse complement strand
TATATGAGTGATGACAGGAATCCGTCTTTTAAAAAAGAAGAGTTATTTTTAAAAGTTTTAGTTGAAGGAGAAGCTTCTCTTTATGGATATAAAGATAAAAATTTAATACGTTATTTTTATTCTGTAAATAATAAACCAATAAAGCAATTGGTGTTTAAATCATATAGAACGCCAGATAAAAAAGCTGCAAAAAATGAATATTATAAGCAACAAATAAATAATGATTTAAAATGTAATAGTATTTCTAAAAATGAATTGGTAAAGTTAGAGTATGAAGAAAAGCGACTGGTTGAAATTTTTATAAAATATAATCAGTGTAAAAATACTGATTTTATAAGGTATAAGGAGAAAGGTAAAAAATATTTTTTTCTGTCTGCAAAGTTTAGTGGAAATGTTTCTTCTTTGTTAGTCCAAAAATCAGTAACTGTTTTGAGAGAAACTGAATTCGATAACAAATTTAACTTTAGCATAGGTGCAGAATTTGAAGTTGTATTACCATTTTATAAAAATAAGTGGGGAGTAATTGTAGAGCCAACATATCGGCAATTTAAATCTGAAACAAATGCTGAAGATGAAAGTTTGCTTAGAGATGGAGACCTTATTTGTACTGTAAATTACAAATCACTAGAACTTCCTATTGGTGTTAGGTATTATATGTTTTTACGAAATAAGTCTAAATTGTTTGTTAATATTTTAGCAATTTTCGATTTTCCTATTAATTCTACAATTGATTTTATAGATAGTGCTAATGGAGATAACCTCACATCGTTAAATGTTGAAACAAAGAATAATTTAGCTTTAGGTTTTGGCTATAAATATAATAAATATTCTGTTGAGTTAAGGATGCAATCTTCTCGGGAGATAACCAAAAGATATAAATATTGGAGGTCTAGCTATAATACTATTGCTTTTGTTCTGGGGTATAATATAAACTAGATTATGAAAATCTATACAAAAACAGGAGATAAAGGCAAAACCTCACTTTTTAGTGGGGGTAGAGTTTTAAAATCAGATTTAAGAATTAAAGCTTATGGCTCTGTTGATGAATTAAATTCTTTTATCGGGATGTTATTTGCTTGTGAGATTGGTCACACCTTTAAAGATGTATTAGTTAAAATTCAGCATAAGTTGTATAATTTAGGTTCTTTGCTTGCGGTGAAAGGAGAAGTTGCCTATAAACTTCCAAAAGTTGAAGAGAAAGATGTGCAATTTCTTGAAAATGAAATAGATAACCTTAATAAGATGTTGCCTCCATTAAAAGATTTTATTCTTCCCGGAGGCAATAAACAAGTAGCACAATGCCACATTTGCAGAACAGTTTGCAGACGTGCAGAACGTGAGCTTGTAGAACTTGCTCAATCGGAAGGTGTTGATGCTCTGTTGATTATGTATCTTAATAGATTGTCTGACTATTTGTTTGTTTTAGCAAGAGTAATTTCTAAAGAAACAGGAGCTAATGAAGTTGTTTGGAAGCCGTAAATAATCAATGTTTATAACAATTCTGAAAAAAAAATAAAAAAGTTTTTTGTTTTGTAAATTTTTATATATTTGCACTCCGAAATTTAAAAAATTAACCAAAACAAACTTAAAATGTATTGGACTTTAGAATTAGCATCAAAATTAGAAGATGCACCATGGCCTGCAACAAAAGAAGAATTAATTGATTTTGCAATACGTTCAGGTTCACCTTTAGAGGTTGTTGAAAATTTACAAGAAATTGAAGATGAAGGCGAGACTTATGATAGTATCGAAGATATTTGGCCTGATTATCCAAGTAAGGACGATTTCTTTTTCAATGAAGATGAATATTAATGATACTATCCAATAAAGAGTATAAGAGCCGGTTTAAAACCGGCTTATTTTTTTTGATTTTTTGAGTTGTTTTTTTTCTTATAAAAAATATCTTTAAAATATTCAACTTCTTCTTTTATAGCTTTTTCAATATTTGAAATGTTTACCGGTTCTCCCATCATTTCAAGTTTTTGGCTTGTTGATGTTGCTTTGGGGCTAACAATCCATAAAATTATATAAGTAATAATTCCAAAACCTCCTATAAATATTGTAAGAATAAAAGCTAACCTTATTAAAACGGGGTCAATACCAAAATAATATCCAAGTCCACTACAAACTCCGGCAATAACACTATTTTCATCATCTCTGAATAATCGTCTGTTTTTATATCTTTTTTTCTTTTCATATGATGAAAAACTTTCATTACCTTTTTGCTTATTATCAGAAACATCTTCAAAATCTTCAGGCTGTCCCATTGTTTTTATAACATTATTTACTTCAATAATTGAAACAACACCATTATCTCCAACCATGTCAGTAAATAGTTCTGCAACACGCATTTCAATGTCATTTATAATTTCATCACCATCCTTTTCATTTTTGTACTGATTAGAAATTTTGTCTAACCAATTTTTAAGTTCTGTGTATGCATCTTCATCTATATTAAAAATATATCCGTTAATGTTTACTGTTATTGCTTTTTTCATTGATTTGTTGCTTTAATTTTTTCAACTGATTTTGTTAGGTTACTCCATGATTCATCTAATTCCTTTAAGGCATCTTTACCTTTTTCGGTAATAATATAATATTTTCGAGGTGGTCCTTGTGTTGATTCTTCCCACCTGTAACTTAATAATCCTGAATTTTTTTGCCTTGTTAAAAGAGGGTAAATTGTTCCTTCAACAACAATAAGCTCTGCCTCTTTTAGTTTTTTTATAATATCAGAAGCATAAGCATCCTTTTCCGATAAAATTGAAAGTATGCAAAATTCAAGTATGCCTTTTCTCATTTGAGCTTTTACGTTTTCTATTTTCATACTCTTACAATTTTGTTGTCAGAAGGAATTATAATCCATAAAATTATATAAATAGGAATTATAAAGCCTTTAAAAAATGCAGCTATAATAAACAAAATTCTTACAATTATAGGATCTATATTTAACCATTCTCCAATTCCGGCACATACTCCTCCTAAAATGTTATTTCTTGATCTTTTAAACCCATTAGAAGTTTCTTGTTTTGTAATTTTATGTGTGCTGTTTTTTTTCTTTTTGTATTGTAACCTTCTTGGAGCTGTATATTTAATTTTCCTGTTTTCTTTAAGAACCGATATTACTTCTTCAATGTCAGGCTTTTCTACAACTTTGTATTTTTCTTTTGCCTCTAACTCCATATCTAAAATAATTGATATTTGAATTTCAATTTCAAGAAGGGTATCCTTGTTCTTTTCTGTTTTTTCAATATAATTCAGATAATCTTGAATTAATAGGTAAGCTACTTCTGTAATTTTGTATTCTTTTTTATTAAGAATAATTGTTTTTATTTGTTCCATAGTTGTTGTTTTGTTTTGCAAAGATATGACAAAAACATGGTACTATGCAAAACAAACTACTGTTTTTTTTATTTTTTTATGATTTTTTTCATTTACCTTTGTAAAATTATGGAATATAACGGCAATCTTTTAAAGATGCAAGTTGTTGTAAATAACAATCTTGTAGAATATTCATTGATTTTGTCTGACGACAAAATTAATATGAATAAAATAATTGATAAAACACTAACAATTGAGTGGAAGAATGAAATAAATTGTATAAAGTGTGGAAATCCTACAATAAAATCATTCGGACAAGGATATTGTTTTCCATGTTTTGCATCAATTCCTGAAACTGCACCTTGTATTTTACATCCAGAACTTTGCGAAGCACATTTAGGAATTGCACGAGATTTAGAATGGTCAAAAAATAATTGTTTAACAACTCATGTTGTATATTTAGCACTTTCAAGTGGTTTAAAAGTTGGAGTAACAAGAGGTTCGCAAGTTCCAACACGTTGGATTGACCAAGGAGCTGTAAAAACCATAAAATTCGCAGAAACTCCAAATAGGCATTTAGCAGGTTTAATTGAAATAGATTTAAAAAAGCATATGTCGGATAAAACAAGTTGGCAAAAAATGTTAAAGAACGATATTGATTTTAGTATTAACTTATTATCGGGAAAAAATAAAGCAAAGCAATTGTTAAGAAGCGATTTGCAAAAATACATTACAGATGATAATACAGTTTTTGAATTTAATTATCCGGTAAAAGCATATCCAACAAAAGTTAAAAGTATAAATTTAGAAAAAGAAAAAACTTTTACAGGTAAACTTGTTGGAATAAAAGGACAATATTTAATTTTTGAAAATGGCTTTGTAATAAATATCAGAAAATATAATGGTTATAAAGTTTCCTTATCTTTTTGATTTTTTTTAGAAAAAGGGCTAAATCTGTTAAACCAAATTACCCAAAGAATAAAAATTACAATCCAAGCAACAATCTTAAAAATTATATAATGGTTAACATCACTATATTCAGGACAACAATATGCAGTAATTGCTAAACCCGAAATTCGTAAAATATTTACAAATGTTATAATTAGTAATCCCATAGGAATATACCAAAGTTTATGAATTAATTTGCCCGGAAATACTGCAATTAAAGCTGCATAACCTAACATTACATTTCTTCCCATACAACCTCTGTCTAAATAAATAGATGCTGCCTGAAAATTATCAATAATTCTTATAGATTTTCCAAATGTTACAACTTCAAAGCCAAATAATTCTGTAAAATACTTTGCTCCAAGTAGTAATAATGTAGCAAACTCATTTAAGGTATCAACATACCAAGTGTTTATAGCTTCATTTTGCCTTAAAAAAGTATAAAAAATATAAATAAAAGAAAAGATTATAACAGCACTAATAAGAAACCTTAACCAATATTTTTTTTTATTTGTATCTTTGCTTTTTTGTATCATTAAATTTAAAAAAGTTATAGGCTTAATTGTTTTTTAAACCTCTAAAATAGAAACAAAAACAATAACTTTAAAAATATTATAATTTTTTTACGTTTATTATTCTGTAAAATAAAAGTAAATAACAAGTTGAAAAATTAAAAAAATATGAAAATAGTAAGTAAGATAATTCTTTTAGTTCTTTTTTTAAACTCGCAAAATATAATAGGACAAACAAAAAAAACATTGTACTGGGATGATAAAAATACACAAAAACAAAGTGAAGGATTATTAGAAAGTGGCAAAGAAACAGGACTTTGGAAATTTTGGAATAAAAAAGGACAGCTTGTGCAAGAAGCAGAATTTATAAATGGTTACATAAATGGCAGAGTAACTTATTATTTTGATAATGGCAATAAAAAAAATGAAGGTTTCATAAAATTCGGAAAACAAGTTGGTGATTATAAAGAGTGGTTTAGAGATGGTACATTAAAGTTAAAAGGCAAATATAAACAAGGTAAAAAAGATAGTATTTGGGATGAGTTTTATATAAACAAAAAATTAAAATCAAAGACAAAATATAATAATGATTTTGCAAGACTACAATTATATCTTTCACCGCAAGGCGATACTTTAATTCAAAATGGAAATGGCTATTTTAAATCTTATTATTCTGAAAATAAAATTAAAGAAGAAGGAAAATATAAAGATGGCTTAAAAGATTCTGTTTGGACTTTTTATTTTGAAAATGGTGAAATATTTTCAAAAGGAAAATTCCTAAAAGGCAAAAAAACAGGCAAATGGCAAACTTGGTTTGATGATGGCAAGTTAGAAAGTGAACTTAACTATGAAAATGGCGATAATGTTTCATATTACAGAAATGGGCAAAAAGCAATGTTCGGTAAACTAAAAGATGGCAAAAAAGAAGGACTTTGGACATTTTGGTATCCTAAAGGAAATATAAAACAATCGGGCAAATATGTAAATGGCAAAAAAGAAGGAAGACACAAAGCATTTTTTGAAAATGAAAAATTAAAAGCCGATATTAATTTTGAAAACGGTTTAAAAAATGGCAGTGCAAAATGGTATAATGAAGATGGTGAACCTGATATTTACGGTAATTTCAAAAATGATACAATGCACGGACTTTGGACTTACTGGCAAACCAATACCAAAAATAATGTAAAATATACCATTAAAGGAAATGAAGGTAACTATAAAAACGGCAAACTTGATGGTTTGTGGACATACTGGTATGATAACGGACAAGTTTGGAAAACAGGAAATTATTTAAACGATAAAAAAGAAGGACTTTGGAAAGTATTCTACGAAAACGGTCAACTTTATTATCAAGGAATATTTAAAAATGGCAAAGAAGAAGGGGAGTGGAAGTCGTATTACGAAGATGGCAAACCGGAAATGTCAGGAAAATTTATTCACGGAAAAATGGATGGAACATGGGTAGGATATTACCCTAACGGAAAACTTAAATATTCAGTAAATTACAATCAAGGAGTAAAAAACGGACTATGTGAATACTGGGATGAAAAAGGAATTAAAGAAAAAACAGAAACATTTAAAAACGGAATTTACGATGGTAAATTTGAAACTTATAATGTAGATGGTTCAGTAAATATTTCAGGAAATTATATTGAAGGTGAAAAAGATGGAAAATGGACAGTATTTATTTATGCCGGACAAAAATTAAGAGAAGAATTTTATAAAAACGGAAAAAGAACCGGGAAATTAAGAATTTGGAACCCAAATGGAACTTTACAACAAGAAACTGATTATAAAGATGGAAAAGTTAACGGTATAATGAAAAAATATAATCTAAAAGGAGAACTTATCTATAAAGCTAAATACAAAAATAATCATGTTGAAAAGGTTTTAATTTCTGAAAATAAAACAAATTAATACTTGCAAAAAAAAGAAAGAGAACTAAATCTTTTTATTTTTGCCAAAAAATTAAATATGCATACAGAACTTTTAAAAATCACTGATGCTGCTTGGGAAAACCGAGAACTTCTTAAAGAAAAGAAAACTCAAGAAGCTATTCGAGAAATAATTGAAGAAGTAGACAAAGGAAGATTGCGTGTAGCACAACAAGTTAACGGGCTTTGGGAAGTTAACAACTCTGTTAAAAAAGCAATAATATTATATTTTCCTATTCAAGAAATGGGAACTTTAAGAGCCGGAGATCTAGAATTTTACGATAAAATACCTTTAAAACATAACTATAAAGAATTAGGAATTAGAGTTGTACCTCATGCAGTTGCAAGGTACGGAGCATACATTTCAAAAGGAGTAATTTTAATGCCATCTTATGTAAACATTGGTGCTTATGTTGATGAAGGCACAATGGTTGATACATGGGCAACCGTAGGTTCATGTGCTCAAATTGGCAAAAATGTTCATTTAAGTGGCGGTGTTGGAATTGGAGGCGTTTTAGAACCCGTTCAAGCAGCACCGGTAATTATTGAAGATGGTTGTTTCATAGGTTCAAGATGTATTGTTGTTGAAGGAGTAAGAGTTATGAAAGAAGCAGTTTTAGGAGCAAACGTAACAATTACAAAATCAACAAAAATAATTGATGTAACAAGTTATGAGCCAACAGTATATCAGGGAGTTGTTCCAGAACGTTCAGTTGTAATACCGGGTTCTTACACCAAAAAATTTCCTGCCGGAGAATATCAAGTTCCTGCAGCATTAATTATTGGGAAAAGAAAAGCATCAACAGATTTAAAAACATCCTTAAATGATGCATTAAGGGAGTATAACGTTACAGTTTAATCTGTATTTTAAATTAAAAATCTTTTTATGAAGATAGGGTTTGATGCCAAAAGAGCATTTTTTAATAACAGTGGATTAGGAAATTATAGTAGAAGTACAATAGAACTTCTTACAAAATTTTATCCTTACCATAACTATGTACTTTATACACCATCTACTGATGGTGCAATAAAATTTAATATACCCAAAAAGGTTGAAATTTATGAACCTCAAAAATTATTAAGTAAAGTTTTTAAATCATATTGGAGAACTTTTAGAATAACAAAAAAAATAAAAGAACACAATCTTGATGTATATCACGGTTTAAGCGGAGAATTGCCTAACAAAGCACACTTAAAAACCAACACAAAATTAATAGTTACAATACACGATTTAATATTTATTCGTTATCCGGAACTTTATAAACCTGTTGACAGAAAAATATACTATCAAAAAGCAAAATATTCATGCGACATTGCAGACAGAGTAATTGCAATAAGCGAGCAAACAAAATCTGACATTATTCAATTTCTTAATGTTGATGAAAATAAAATTGATGTTGTTTATCAAGGATGTAACAACCTTTTTCATAAAGAAGTTGAAACAACAAAAAAAATAGAAGTTGCACAAAAATACAATTTGCCCGAAAAGTATATTCTAAACGTTGGAACAGTTGAAAAACGAAAAAATGCATTATCAATTTTAAAAGCAATTAAATTTGGAAATATTGACATTCCTTTAATTATTGTAGGAAGGGAAACTGAATATCAAAAAGAATTACAAAAATACGCATTAGAAAATAATTTAGAAGATAAGTTAATCGTTCTAAATAATGTTCCTCTTGAAGATTTACCGGCAATATACCAACAAGCATTAATGTTTGTGTACCCATCAGTATTTGAGGGTTTTGGAATACCAATTTTAGAAGCAATGTATTCAAAAATTCCCGTAATTACAACAAAAGGCGGTGTTTTTAGTGAAACAGGAGGGCATTCTTCAATTTATGTTGAAGTTGATAATATTGAAAAATTAAGCAAAGCCATTATAAATATTTACGAAGATGACGATTTAAGACAAAAAATAATAAATGATGGTATTGAATTTGTTCAGAAATTTAATGATGATAAAATTGCATCTAACTTAATGAATGTATATCTTAAATAATTATTTATGCAAGAAGATATAAATAATGCGATAAAAATTTTACAAAATGGTGGAGTAATACTTTACCCAACCGATACAATTTGGGGAATTGGTTGTGATGCAACAAATGAAGAAGCAGTTAAAAGGGTTTATGAAATAAAAAAAAGACAAGACACAAAAAGTATGTTAGTTCTTTTAAATAATATTAACTTTATACGTTCATATGTTGATGATGTTCCGGAAGTAGCACTTGACATTGTAGAACTTTCGGAAAAACCTGTTACAATAATTTATTCAAATGCAAAAAATTTAGCAAAAAACCTTATTGCCGAAGATGGAAGTATAGGAATAAGAATAACAACCGAAGAATTTACTGATAAATTATTAAAAAAGTTTAGAAAACCAATAGTTTCAACATCAGCAAATATATCAGGTGAAAAATTTAATGGAGATTTTAATGATATTTCTGATGAAATAAAAAATAATGTAGATTATATAGTAAAATATAACCAAAATATAAATACACCACAAACACCTTCAAGTATTATAAAAATTGGAAGTGATAACCAAGTGCTA
>JAADEE010000285.1 GCA_013153575.1 Chlorobiota bacterium | reverse complement strand
TTAAACCGAACCAATATTATAAGCAAAACCTATTGTTTAAATTAGGTTTTGCTTTTGTTTTTGTATTTTAAATTAATCTCCTAAAAAATTTTCATCAAAATTTAAAGGAAGTAAGCTTTTTGCATCTTCAATAACTGTAATTTTCTCCTTACTAACAAGATATATTTTTATTGGTTTTTTAAACCTAGTTTCACTTTCTACAATTACTTGCCTACAAGCTCCACACGGAGGTAATGGGTTTTCAATATATTCTTCGTTATAAAAAGCTGTTACAGCCAAAGATTTTATTGCAACATCAGGATATTTTGAGTTTGCATAAAAAATTGCAACTCTTTCTGCACATAAACCCGAAGGATATGCTGCATTTTCTTGATTTGTACCTGTTATTATTTCACCATTTTCAAGCAATACTGCTGCACCAACATTAAATTTTGAATATGGTGCATAAGCATTTTTAACAGCTTCTTTTGATTTTTTAATTAAAATTTGTTCGCTTTCATTTAGCTCTTGAAGCGAATCATATTCGTAAGTTGTTGTTTTTATTTCTACTTTCCTCATAAAATCTTCTTAAAGAAAACAAAACCTCACAAGTTAAACATGTGAGGTGTTTTTTATAAATTAATTCATTATTTAACAGGGGCATTTTTAAGGGTTTCTAACAAGAAATCCCAAAATTTACCAACAGATTCAATATGTACTTTTTCATCGGGCGAATGAGGGAAACGAATTGTTGGTCCGAATGAAATCATGTCCCAGTTTTTATACGTTGCTCCTAACACTCCACACTCTAAACCTGCATGAATAATCTTAACTTCAGGTATTTTGCCATATTTTTCGTTATATGATTTTTTCATTGCTGCTAAAATTGGAGATTCAAAGTTTGGTTTCCACCCCGGATATTCTCCATGTAACTTAACTTTTGCTCCTGCAAGTTTAAACAATCCTTTCATTGCATCGGCAAGGTGTGATTTTGCTGAATCTGATGAACTTCTAATAAGGTTTGCAACCATTATTTTTCCTTTTTCAGATTTAACAATTCCAAGGTTTGTTGATGTTTCAGGAACATCATTCATACCATCAATAAAACGTAAAGCTCCGTGAGGAACTGCATTTATTGCTTTGTATAATTTTTTTGCAACTTTATTATCAATAACTGATTTTGGAAGCTCAACTTCTTCAACAACTATTTTAAATCCTTCATCAACAGCTTTTATTTCTGAAAGTATAAGTTCTTCAAAATTCTTAACAAATTTATTAAATTTTTCAAGTTTGTTTTTAGGAACAGTAATTATGGCAACAGCTTCACGTGGTATTGCATTTCTCATATCACCACCTGAAATACTTGCTAATTTTGCTTTATATTTTTTTGCTGCTTTTTCAAGTAAACGGAAAATTATTTTATTTGCATTTCCTCTTTGAAGTGGAATATCAACACCTGAGTGCCCTCCTTTAAGTCCTGTAACTGTTAATTTTATTGCAACAGAATCTTTTGGAACTTTTTTATCTTTATATTTGAATGTTGCTGTTAAATCAATTCCTCCTGCACAACCTATGTAAAGCTCTCCTTCATCTTCTGAATCTAAATTCATAAGAATATCACCTTCTAATATTCCGGCTTTTAGGTTAAATGCTCCGGTCATTCCTGTTTCTTCATCAATTGTCATAAGCACTTCAATTGGCCCATGCTCAATGTCATTTGATTCTAAAACAGCCATTGCTGCTGCAACTCCCATTCCATTATCAGCACCAAGTGTTGTTCCTTTTGCAGTTACCCAGTCGCCATCAACATATGCAGTAATTGGGTCTTTCTCAAAATCATGCTCTGTATCGTTATTTTTTTGCGGTACCATATCAAGATGCCCTTGCAAAATAATACCTTTACGATTTTCCATTCCTTTGGTTGCAGGTTTTTTAACGATTACATTTCCTATTTCATCTTCAAAATTTTCTAAGCCTCTTTCATCAGCCCACTTTTTCATAAATTTTCTAATTGCTTCTTCTTTTTTTGAAGGGCGTGGAATTTTTGTAAGTTCTACAAAATTTTTCCAAACTATTTCCGGTTTTAACTTTAATAATTCTGTATTCATTTTTTATTATTTTATTGAAACTTTAAAAAGTTTCTTTTTATTAATACTAATTTAAATTACACTTATAACTATTTATTTACAATATTTATTTTACTCATAAAGTCTTCTTTGTACGATTTTGATATTGGAAAAGATTTTTTCTCACCTTTTAATGTAATAATTATCATGTTATCCTTAATTTGTTCAACTTTATCTTTATTTACAATATATGACCTGTGTATTCGGATAAATTTATCACTTGGCAATTTACTTAAAATTGCTTTCATTGTAAAGTGAATTGTATGTTTGTTTTTTTCAGTAACTATTACAACATAATTTTCCATAGCTTCAACATACAAAATATCATCAAAAAATATTCTTATAAAAGATGCTGAACTGCTTTTTACAAAAATTCCATTTGGATGTTCCTTTGTAGCTTCTTCTTCCTCTAATCTTTTTTTAACTTTATTTACTGATTTTAAAAAGCGTGGAAAAACAATAGGTTTTAACAAATAATCAGTAACATCATATTCTATTGCCTGCATTGCATATTTTTCTTTTGCAGAAACAACAATTATTTGTGGTAAGTTTTCAAGGATTTCTAAAAACTCAACACCTGTCATTCCGGGCATTTCAATATCTAAGAAAATTAAGTCTATTGAAACTTTTTTACTAAAATAATTTGCAGCATCAACAGCATTGTCAAAACTTTCAACTAAATTAATGAAATCAGTTTTTTTTATATATTTCTCGATAACTAATCTTGAAACTTTATCATCATCAATTATTATACAGTTCATAGCATTTTGTTTTAGTTCTTTATTTTTTATTTTGAAACAATCTTACTGTATTATTTCAAATATATGTTGTAATATTTTTGTGTTATCAACCAAAAAGTTAAAATATTTATATCTGTTTGCTGCCAAAACAACCGATTTTTTAGATGCTGTTAAATATTCAATATTTTTATCGATATTTAAGCCCGGTGTTAAAATTGTTTTTTTAGAAAATTTTTCCTCACATTCTTGTCCTTCACAACTAACAAGTTCTCCTCTTATAAGAATAAAAATATCTTCAGAACCATCTCTGCTAAAATAAACTTTATCACCTTTATTGAGGTTGTTAACATTAACTATTTCTGCAAGTTCAACAAGCAAATAGTCAGGAATACTAAAAAATAAATGATACCTACGCAGAAGTTTTACTTTATCTTGTAACAACACTCCACCCTCTTCTAAGGTTTTAATTAACTGCTGTTTTTCGGCAGACATCTTACTTAAATACTCTGAACATTTTTGCGGATTTTCATCAAAAATTATTTTTGCTGCTGTTGTGTAAACAAGTTCATCGCGTCTAAATAAACTTAAAAATACCTCATCCGGCAGTTCACTTTTTTTAATTTGGTTTAATATTTTTTCAGTTCCTTCACTTGTCCAAGGTACTAAATCTTCAAATGTTTGAGAGCCTAAATTTCCTGTTTTCTTAACTTTTTTAAGATGTATTCTTTCTAACATTTCAAGAGTTTTTGCAACTCCCCATGTGCTAATTTTATCAAAATCTAATTTAATTAAATAACGTAAACGTTCGTTAAACGACATTGGTTTCCGTGGAAAAAACTTCGAAAGTTTTTTAATTTTTTGAAGTGTTGAAATGTCATCAAAAATTGGAACAATGTATGGCTTTAACTCAGGTTGAATAAAATTATCAATAAGCTCAAGTGCATAAATTGTATTTTTCCCTATGAAATTTTTCTTAATTAAATTTATAATTCTTGGTTCATGAAGAAAACTTAACAAGTTAAACAGCAACTCATAGTTTGTTTCTCTTTCTTGGTCTAATGCTAAGAAAAGTTTTAGTGTGTTTTTTTCTTCCTTAATATCATTTAATGACACTAGAATAAGCAATAAATTATCAATTACTTTCAGTATTTTATCTTTTATAATTTCTTCTTCTTCCTCAGGAGCTTGATATCTACAATAAAATAATGCCCAAATTGCTGCTAACTGAATTTTACGCGAAGGGTAGTTTATTTGTTTAACAATCAATGATTTTGCTGTTGATGTACCCATCTTTGCATAAATCTCAATTATTTTTAATAGAATAACTTCTTCTTCGGTTTCATTATATAGGTTTTCTAAATAAGGTATTGCCTTCTCACCTATATCAAGCAATGCTGCTGTACTTAAATGATAATATTCTTTTGATTTAAGAAGGTTTATTAATTCTTTAATTACTTTTTCAGATTTTATAGAAACAGCTAACCTAATTGCTGAATTTTTTACAATTTTATCTTCAAATTGTAATAAATCAATTACATAGTTTTCTTTATTTTTTGTGTCAGGATTTTTTACAAGATATTTTATAAGTTTTATCCTGTCTTTTGTTTTTTCAGATTTTGAAAGTTTTTGTAAAGCACTTTCATTAACATCTTTAATTTCATCAAAACTTAATAAAGAAATTGCTCTTTCGGCAGATTTTTTAACCTCTTTGTTTTCAACATTATCAAATTGCTTGCTTATTTGCTTAGCAATTCTATCACGCCAAGTTGGGTTTATACTTCTTAAAACCGCAATATTAATTTCATCATCACCTTTTTTAATTAATGAAGATACATAAGGCTCGAAAATACTTGGATTTGTTTCTGACAAAATTGTAACACTAAGCCTAACAACATTGTCATTAAATTTCTTAAATTTTTTAGATAAAACTTCTGTTCCATATCTATATTTTGAAGTATCACGTCTTTTTTGTGAACTTAATTCTTTAAGAATTTCTCTTAATTTATTTTTATATGCAAGATATAATTTACGTGCAACAAAAACCCAAACTAATAAAATTGGCAAGAAAAAAACAGGGAAATATTCAAGACTAAAACCTCCTCCTAAATTTAAAATTAAACTTAATCCTAAAAGTAAAGCTCCGGCAATTGCAATTGCAAACTGCATTACAACTCCAACTTTTGATTGTACGGCCAACTGAATATTTGTTGGAAGTGGTTGATATAGAATATTAAAAGCAGGATCGTCAAGCCCTCTTCTCATTATTCTTTCCATTGACTTATTTAATGTCATTAAAACAAGAAAAGTAAGTGTTGCTGCACCTATTGTAAATCCTGCAAATAATGAAATTAAAACAATAATTGTTATTGATAATGGAAGTATTATTAAACCAAGTTTTACTCCGTAACGAACTAAAATTCTACTTGAAAAATATGATATAAGAAGCTCCCCAACTTTTAAACCTGCAAAAACAAGAGCAATAAATGCTGCAACAGAACCTTCTTTTGCAAAAAGAATATCTTGCTGAACTTTAATTGCCGAAAGGAAACCAAAATCAGTTACATAAATAACTGTCATTGATAAAGTTGCAGATAAAAATATTAATCTGAAATATTTATCTTTTATTAAACTTTTAAATGATGTATCAGAATTATCTTTTGAAACTTTTGTTTGTTCTTGCTCCTCAGGAAATTTCTTATAAATTAAATATAAAACAATTAATGCTGCAACAAGGCTTCCTGCTGCTATTAAAAGCATATCGTATGAAACTCCTATATTCTTACTGATAACAGGTACAAGTAAGTAACCAAGTATTGATGCAATTACACCACCCATGTTAATAAACCCAAAAAGACGTTTTATTTGCACTAAATTTAACAGTCTTATTGCTAATCCGCCTGCTTCTGTTCCTGCTAAAGAAATAAAAGGCCAAGCCCAAACAAAAACAAAGAAACTTAAATATTTAGGTTCTAAAAAGCCATAAGCAATTCTGCCAAATAAACTAATAATAAGCATAAAAGCTAATGCTGAATAAAATAAGTATTTGCTTTTAACTTTTTGTTGAAAATATGAGTATAAAGATGAAATTATGTAACCTAATAAACCGGCAAGAAGGTATGCATATGGCAATTGTTCGCTTCCGTATTCTTTAATAAAAACTGAGTTTGCTTGAACAAAATAAAAAGCAATGAACAATCCTATGAAAAACGAATGTAAAAACAAGAGAACAAATTTGTTCACCTCATTTGATTTTAACCCTAAGGTTTTAATCAATATTTTATTTATAGATGCCATATCTTTTTATTTAATATGAAAAAAGCATTAATTCATTGATAAAATTGATTTATTTTCTTTAAATGATGCTATTTTTCTATTTAAACTCTTTATTTCCTTTTCTTTTGCAATTAAGGTATCATTATATTTTTCCTTTTCTTTTAACAGTTCGTTGTATTCTCTTTGAAGTTCAATGGTTCTTGCATTTATCCTTGTTGCATATAATGATGCTGCAATACTTTCTGATACTTTTTCAACAAACTCAATATCAAAGCTGTCAATTTCTTTTAAAGATGCAAGTTCAATAACTCCAATTAAATTATTTTCCATTAAAAGTGGTACAATTAAAATTGATTTTGGACTTGCAGTTCCTAAACCTGACCTAATTTCTGCGTAATTATCAGGAATATTTGTAATGTATATTTTTTCTTTTTCAAATGCACATGCTCCAACTAAACCATCGCCTATGTTTATCTTTTTTTCATTAAATTTACGTCTGTTATAAGCCACAGATGCAACAAGTTCTAAATATGGATTTTCTTTATCGTTTTCATTTAAAATAAAAATACCTCCTTGGTTTCCATCAATATAATCTACAAGTTTACTAATTATTAAGTATGATAACTCATTAATATCATTACTCCCTTTTCGTAATAATTCATTAAACATTGCAAATGCTTCATTTGCTCTATGCCTTCTTTCATTTTCTTTAATTCGTTTTTCATCTTCTTCTTTTGCTTGTTGAAGACTTTTACGCATATCAAGTAATGAAATTCCTAATTTATCATTATCGCTTAAAGGTTGAAAATCTGCATGAAGATTTCCTTTTTCAATATTTGATGCAAAATCAACATAAGAATTTACTCCGTAAATTAAATCATTTAATGATTTATTCATATCACCAATTTCATCGGTTCTTTTTGATTTGTCCGGCTCTACAATTAAACCTTGCGACATATAATAAAGTTTATCTCCAACGGTGTAAATTGCATCTGTAATTGTTTTACCAAAATAGTATAAAGTTACTGTTGCCAACGCTATTAGAATTATTCCTAAAACAGAAATAATAATAATCATTCTATTTGTTTCGGCATTAAGCATTGCTGTTTTATCGGCAACCATTTTATCAATATAATCGACATAAACACCTGTTCCTAAAACCCAACCAAAAGGCTCATATTCACGTATGTAACTTAACTTTGGTATTTTAACATCGGTGCCCGGCTTATAATAATCATACTCTAAAAATCCGGCTCCTCCATTTTTATGAATAACATCAGCAAATGCTTCATAAACATTTTGTTGCGTATCTTTTATATAAAAAAGTTGAACAGTTCCATTCATTGCAGGTTTAATAGGGTGCATAATTACTGTATAAGGCGGATTAAGTTCATTAATCCAAATATAACCTGCATCACCATATGAAATTTGTTCAATATCTTTTATTGCTTGTTGAAGTTCAAAAGGGTAATCTTTAATATTTACAGAATTTAAATGATATTTATCTTTTATTTCAGAATATGCTCTATCTAAAATCTTATAAGCAATGTTTACATAATCTTGAAGTTGTTTTTTAATTATTTCCGTTTGCTCAACTTCGTATGCATCAATACTTTCCAATGTTTTATTTCTGTATTCAATAATTGAAAACAAAGTAATTGCAAACATTGTTACAAAAATTGTAAGCCCTGTAAATAGTGGTATTTTAGTTTTTATCTTCATTAAATATCTAAAAAAACTTTTAAAACTCGAAAGATACAAAAAAATATCATTTTGTAAAGTATTAATTAATTTTTAGTTCAAACATTCTTATAGAATTGTATTTTTTAATTTTTATAATTAAGTTTGCATAACGAAACAGGTAAGTAAATTTATCTTGTTATTTTTACTTAAAAGGGAATGCCGTTAGAATCGGCAACAGTACCCGCTGCTGTATTCTTCAAAGTTTTGAACATTCTTTTTGCCACTGCACAAACTGTGTGGGAAGGCGTTCAAAATAAGGAGTAAGTCAGAAGACCTGCCTGTTTCACGGTAATTATCCGAAGCTTTCGGGAAAAAAAGCTTTACGGATGGACATATTTCTTCATGCTCATCTTAAAAACTATTCCCAAACCTCGGATTAATACTGTTGTTATTTTTTTTATTTATTAATTTTTTAAATTCATTTAAAATGAAAAGAAATTTATTTTTAACAGCCGTATTAATCGCATTGTTTTCACATGCTTTTAATGCACAAACAGTTATTGACTTTGAAAGTTTAACCGTTCCTGAAGAAGGATATTATAATGGTTCAACTGATTATTCAGGAAGTGGAAGTGCCGAAACTTTTACTTATGAAGATGACATTGCTAATTTTTACATAACGTATACTGATGATGGAGATTACCAATATTGGAACTCTTTTGCATATTCAAATCAAATGGATAAAACTACTACCGGTTATACAAATTATTCTTCATATGCAGACCATTCTGTTGGTGGAGGTGCTGATGGTTCTTCTAATTATATTTTTAATTATGTTTCATCTTATGCTACAGGAGGGAGTGATTCTATAATGTTTGACCAAACTATTAATGTTAATAGTGTAGAAATAACTAACTCAACTTATGCGTATTTGTATATGGATGGAACTGACCCTTATGGTTACGAATATACTACCGATGACTATTTTATTCTTACAATTACAGGAATAAGAAATGATAATACTGTTACCGGAAGTGTTGATTTCTATCTTGCAGATTTCACAAATGGAAATGCATATATTATTGATGATTGGACTACTGTTGATTTATCTTCATTAGGAAATGTTGATGGTTTAAAATTTAAATTCTCATCTTCTGACACCGGAGATTATGGTATAAATACACCTACTTATTATTGTTTAGACAACATAAAATATTCTCCTGCAACAAGTGTTAGCAACTTTGAAAGTTCTAATTTTGCTATATACCCTAACCCTGCAAAGAGTATTGTAAACATTAACAATGTGCTAAATGCAAATATTTCAATTAATGATATTTCAGGAAAAACAGTTTTAACTAAAAACAACTGTTTAGAAAATGAAAGAATTAATATTTCAAACTTAAATTCAGGTATTTATTTTATTACTATTGAAAATAATAATAAAACAACAACTAAAAAGTTAATAGTTGAATAAATATCTTTTGCCACAAATT
>JAADEE010000202.1 GCA_013153575.1 Chlorobiota bacterium | reverse complement strand
TTTGTTTTACCGTTAAACGCAACAGGATATGTTATAGTATCTTCAACTAAAAATTCTTCATTAAATTCAGGAAAATTAGCATTTATTACACTTCCGCTATTTCCGGAAAGTTGCCAAAGTTCTTCTGCAATATGTGGTGCAAAAGGTGACAATGTAATAATAAAATTATTAAGAACCTCTTTTTTATTGCATTTTAATTTAGATAAATCATTTGCACATACCATAAAAGCAGCAACAGAAGTATTAAAAGAAAAATTCTCAATATCTTGACTAACTTTTTTTATTAGTGTATGAATAACTTTTTGTTCTTCTTTTGTTGGTTCTTCTTCTGATAGGTTTAAATTACCATCTTTATCAAAAAATAACCTCCAAAATTTTTGCAAGAAACGAGAAACTCCTTCAATTCCATTTGTATTCCATGGTTTTGATTGCTCAATTGGTCCTAAAAACATTTCGTATAAACGTAATGTATCTGCACCATATTCTGCAATAATATCATCGGGGTTTACAACATTGTATTTTGATTTTGACATTTTTTCAATTCCACTTCCGCAATGATATTTACCGTCATCTTCTAAAATAAATTCAGCATTTGCATATTCTGGTAACCATTTTTTGAAGGCTTCTGTGTCAAGAATGTCATTTTTAACTATGTTAACATCAACATGAAGTTCTGTTACTTCATAATTTTTTCTTAAATTATATGAAACAAATTTATTTGTATCTTTAATTCTGTAAACAAAATTTGAACGTCCTTGAATCATTCCTTGATTTACAAGTTTTCTAAAAGGTTCATCTTTAATAACATATCCTAAATCATATAAAAATTTATTCCAAAAACGAGAATAAATTAAATGACCTACGGCATGTTCAGTACCGCCAATGTAAAGGTCAACATCTTGCCAATATTCATTAGCTTCTTTTGATACTAATGCATTATCATTTTGAGGATCCATATAACGCAAATAATATGCTGATGAACCTGCAAACCCAGGCATTGTACTTAATTCATAATGATATTTTCCGTCGTAAAGCCAATCTTTTGCTCGTCCTAATGGAGGATTACCATCTTCGGTTGGTTTGTAATCATCAATTTTTGGTAATGTTAGCGGAAGTTCTTGTTCTGAAAGGGTTCTTGCTATATTTCCTTCGTAATAAACAGGAAATGGTTCGCCCCAATATCTTTGTCTGCTAAAAATTGCATCACGTAATCTAAAATTTACTTTTCTGTAACCTAATTTTCTTGAATCTATTTCATCAATAATTTTAATGATTGCTTCTTTAACATCAAGACCATTAAGGAAATCAGAATTAATCATTTTTCCTTCTTTTGCATCATATGATGATTCTGAAATATCACCACCTTCAACAACAGGTATTATTTCAAGATTGAATTGTTTTGCAAAAGCATAATCTCTACTATCATGGGCAGGAACAGCCATTATTGCACCTGTACCATAACCACCAAGAACATAATCAGCAACCCAAACAGGCATTTCTTTTTGTGTGAAAGGATTTATTGCATATGCACCGGTAAATACGCCTGTAATATTTTCGGCATCAGCCATACGTTCACGTTCTGTGCGGTTTTTTGCTTTTGTAACGTAAGCATCAACATCTTCACTACAAGCAACAGTTGTTATTTGGTCAACAAGTTCGCTTTCAGGTGCAAGTACGATAAAAGTTGCACCAAAAATAGTATCAGGGCGTGTTGTAAAAACTTGAATTTCTTTTTCAGAATCTTTAATTTTGAAAAGAACTTCAGCACCTTCAGAACGTCCAATCCAGTTTTTTTGCATTTCTTTCAAAGAATCAGACCATTCAAGTGTATCTAACCCATCAAGCAAACGTTGTGCATATGCAGTTACTCTAAGTTGCCATTGCATCATATCTTTCTGAATTACAGGATGTCCACCTCTTTCAGAAAGTCCGTCTTTAACTTCATCATTTGCTAAAACAGTTCCAAGTGCAGGACACCAATTTACCTTAGTGTTTGCTCTGTATGCAAGTCTATAATTCATTAAGATGTCTTCTTTTTCTTCTTCATCTAAACCATTCCATACGGCAGAAGAAAAATCAGGAATTTCATTGCATGCGGCATTTACTTTTGTATTTCCGTTTTTTTCAAATTCTGAAATTAAAGTTTCAATTGGTTCTGCTTTTTGGGTTTCATTATTAAACCAGTGTTTAAACATTTTAATAAATGCCCATTGTGTCCATTTATAATATTTGGGGTCAGAAGTTCTTACCTCTCTATTCCAATCAAAAGAAAATCCTATTTTTGAAAGTTGCTCTTTATATCTTTTTATATTTATTTCTGTTGTAATTGCCGGATGTTGCCCTGTTTGTACAGCATATTGCTCAGCAGGAAGTCCAAAAGCATCAAATCCCATTGGGTGCAAAACATTGAAACCTTTTAATCTTTTAAATCTGCTATAAATATCGGAAGCTATGTAACCAAGCGGATGTCCAACATGCAAGCCTGCTCCGGAAGGGTAGGGAAACATGTCTAAAACATAAAATTTTGGTTTTTTGCTATCTATGTCAACTTTGTAGATTTGTGATTTTTCCCAATTTTCTTGGTGTTTTTTTTCTATCTCTGAAAATTTGTATTCCATTTAATTTATTTTTTCAACATTTTACAAGATTGCAAAAGTAGTAAAAAAAGATTTTGATTTATTGGACTTGCAAATTTTGTTTGAGATTGTTAAGTTATTTTCTATTTTTGTGCTTGTAAAATATGGCTCCGTAGTTCAATTGGATAGAATGACAGATTTCGGCTCTGTTGGTTGTGGGTTCGAGTCCCGCCGGGGTCACTAAAATAAAAAAAGCGATTCTAAAGGAATCGCTTTTTTTATTTGAAATTATCCATTCAGTTTATGATAATCTGCTAAAAATTTTTCTAAGCCACTATCAGTTAATGGATGTTTTAAAAGTCCCATAATTGCATTCAATGGTGCTGTAATAACATCTGCACCAACTTCTGCACATTTAACAATGTGTTGTGTGTGTCTTATTGATGCTGCAAGAACTTGTGTTCCATAGCCATAATAGTTATACATTTCAACAATTTGAGCAATTAATTCTATTCCATCAGTAGAAATATCATCTAATCTTCCAATAAATGGAGAAACATAAGTTGCTCCTGCTTTTGCTGCAAGTAAAGCTTGTCCTACAGAAAAGACTAATGTGCAGTTTGTTTTATATCCTTTTTCAGAAAAGTATTTAATTGCTTTAATACCATCTTTAATCATAGGAATTTTAATTGTAATTTGAGGATGCAAAGCTGCAAGTTCTTCTCCTTCTTTAATCATTCCTTCGTAATCAGTAGAAATAACTTCTGCACTAACATCACCTTCAACAATTTCGCAAATTGTTTGGTAGTGTTTTTTTATGTTTTCCTCTCCTTTTATTCCTTCTTTTGCCATTAAAGATGGATTTGTTGTAACTCCATCTAAAACTCCTAAATCCTGTGCTTCCTTAATTTGCTCAAGGTTTGCTGTATCAATAAAAAATTTCATATCTTATGTTTTATATATTTTTGGCAAATTTATGTAAGTTTATGAACATTAAAAAATAAAGTTTAAAATAAAAAAGCAAGATGTATTTTTACACCTTGCTAAAATTTTGCTATTTTATTATTTTATAGGTTTTCAACAACAACTGCTGATGCTCCACCACCACCATTACAAAGTGCTGCAACACCATATTTTGCATTGTTTTGTTTCAATACATTTATTAAGGTAACAATTATTCTTGCACCTGATGAACCAAGTGGATGACCTAATGATACACCGCCTCCATTAACATTAACTTTACTTTCATCTAAACCTAACTCTTTAATTCCTGCAAGTGCAACAACAGAAAATGCTTCATTTATTTCATAAAATTCAATATCGTCTGCTTTTAAACCTGCTTTTTTTATTGCTTTAGGTATAGCTTTTACAGGTGCAGTTGTAAACCATTCAGGTTCATGAGCAGCATCACCGTAGCCTATTAATTTTGCAATTGGTTTTACTCCAAGTTCTTCAACTTTTTCTTTACTCATAAGCATAAGTGCAGCAGCACCATCATTAATTGTTGATGCATTTGCAGCTGTTACAGTTCCATCTTTTACGAAAACAGGACGCAATGTTGGTATTTTCTCAAATTTAACATTTGTAAATTCTTCATCTGTATCAACTATAACATCTCCTTTTCTTGTTTTAATTTCAACAGGAACTATTTCGTTTTTAAATTTTCCGGCTTCCGATGCAGCAGCAGATCTTTTATATGATTGAATAGCATATCTATCTTGTTCTTCTCTGCTAAAGTTTAATTCGGTAGCACAAAGTTCAGCAGCATTTCCCATGTGATAGTTGTTATAAACATCCCATAAACCATCTTTTATCATTCCATCAATAAGTTTACCGTCACCAAGTTTTGTTCCTGCACGCATTCCGGGAACATAATGAGGAACGCTTGACATATTTTCCATTCCTCCGGCAATTACAACATCATTATCACCAAGCATAATTGTTTGTGCTCCAATCATAACAGATTTCATACCCGAAGAACATACCTTATTTATTGTTGTACAAGGAACTTTATTAGAAATTCCTGCAAAAAGTGCTGCTTGACGTGCAGGTGCTTGACCAAGGTTTGCAGAAATTACATTTCCCATAAAAACTTCATTAATTTCTTCTGCATTAACATTTGATTTTTCAATTGCTCCTTTTATTGCTGTTGCTCCTAATTGTGTTGCTGATACTTTTGATAATGAACCCCCAAAACTTCCTATTGGTGTTCTTACTGCTGATACTATATACACTTCTTTCATTGTAGTAAAATTTTTAATTTTTGTTTATTTATATGTAAAGCGAAAATAACAAAAATTATCTATTTTGCAACTTTTTTATTTGTCAATTATTTTAAATTCTACACGTCTATTGTTTTGTCTTCCTTGCTCTGTTGCATTTGTATCAATTGGTTCGTCCCACGATGCTCCTCTATAAGTTAGCCTTTCAGAATTAATACCTTTTGAGATGAGATAATCAACAACTGCCTTGGCTCTTGCTTGAGAAAGTTTTGCATTGTACTCATGACTGCCTTTATTATCAGTATGACCTGAAATTTCAATTTTAATTTCAGGGTTTTTACGTAGTAAATTAATTAATGTTTTTAATTCAGGATATGATTCTTTTCTTAATGTTGCTTTATCAAAATCAAAGAAAATGTTTCTAAGAACAACTTTTACATTCTTTTGAATTGGAAATAATTTTATGTTTTTTATAATTTCTTGATATGTTTCTGATTTTGGAATATTAAAATTCTCTGAAAAGAATAAAAAACCATCTTTTTTTACACTCATTCCGTAGTTTTTTCCTGATGGTAATGAAACTAAATATTTCCCTGTTTCACTATTTGATTTTGCTGTTAAAACTTGCTTGTCTAATTCATTATCTGTAATTTTTATATTTGCTTCAAGTTTTTCGCCTGTTTTGCCATTTGTTACATTGCCTTTCACAATAGTTAAAAGAGCGACTTTTTTCTTTTTAACAGAATCTTTTTCCATTTTAACAGGAAAATCAATTTTGTAAATATCCATAAAGCCTTTTCCATTTTTTTTAACAGAAGAATAGTAGCCTTCTTTTCCACTTGCTGCCATTACAAAATATAAATCATCATCCGGAGAATTTACAGGGAATCCAAGATTTTCAGGTTTTGACCATACTCCATTTTCATCTCTTACGGTTCTAAAAATATCATAACCTCCCATTGTGTTATGTCCTTTTGAACTGAAATACAATGTTCTTCCATCAGGGTGCATAAAAACACCATCCTCATCATATTTAGTATTGATTACATCACTTAGTTTTTCTGCTTTGCTCCATTGTCCATTAATTTTATGGCTAACATAAATGTCTCCATTGCTTGTTTCCGGCTTAGGTGTTTTTCCTCTAATGAAAAATAATTCTTTTCCATCAAATGAAATACATGCAGAATTTTCCACTGCACTTGTATTTATTGTTGAAGGTAATGGTTTGGGAGTTGTCCACGTATTTCCTATTAAGTTAGATTCGTAAATATCTAAATTTCTGTATAAGAATAACTTTTGTCCATCTGGTGATAAACCAACTGTTGCATCATGTGTGTTTGTATTTAAAGGTCTGCCTATATTTTTAGGTTCTGTCCAACTTCCGTTTTTATTATATGAAACATAAATGTCTTCGAATAACATACCATCTTCTTCCGATATTAGTCCTCCTGTACTACCTTTTCTTCTACTTGTAAAAATCATCATAGATTTATCAGCTGAAATTAAAGGAGCATAATCCGGAAATTCAGAATTTAAAACGTCTAATCGTATTATAAAAGCATCAATTGGCTTAGTGGCTAACATCATTCCATTTTCACACTCTTCTATTTTTTTATTTACTTTTGTTAAGTTGCCACTATGCTCTATTAAAAAATCCTTAAATATTTCATATTCTTCAATTGCTTTTGAAAAATTTGTATTGTAATGGTATGCCCTTCCTAAATTCCAATGAATTAATAAAGAGACTTCATTGTCTATCTCGTATGCCTTCAAAAAATATTGTAAAGACAGTTTTTTTTGCACAGAATTTAAATATGCAACTCCAATTTTATAGTTTAATTCTGCATTATTAGGATTATATCTGTTGGCTTTTAAATAGTATTCTAGTGATTTTAGATATGCTCCTTTTTTATTTTTTTTAAAATAAAAATCACCTTGTTTTATATTGTTTTTTGCAAACTGAAATCCTTCATTTTTAATTTTAAATTCATCAAAATCAATAAATATTTTTTCTTTTTGAGAAAAAGACATTATTGAAAATTGTATAAAAAAAGCTATAAGTATAATTCTTAATATCATATTATTTTATTAAAAATAAAAACCGATAAGTTTTTGAATTATCGGTTTTCTTATGTTGTTTGTAAATTAAATTTATTCTCGCACAATTGCCAAACTTAAATCTTTAAGTTGTTCAGCATCAATTTCTGATGGTGCATCAATCATAATATCACGTCCTGCATTATTTTTAGGAAATGCTATTACATCGCGTATTGATTCAGATCCATTAAATAATGCTACCCAACGGTCAAAACCAAAAGCAATTCCTCCGTGTGGTGGTGCTCCATATTTAAAGGCATTCATTAAGAAACCAAATTGTGCTTTTGCTTCTTCTTCTGTAAAACCAAGAATTTTAAACATCTTTTCTTGAAGTTCTGTATCGTGTATTCTTATTGAGCCTCCGCCTATTTCATTACCATTTACAACTAAATCGTAAGCCTCAGCTTTTATATTTTCAGGATTAGTTTCAATTAAATGAAATTGATCTTTTTTAGGCGATGTGAAAGGGTGATGTACTGCATGCATTTGCCCTGTTTCTTCATCTTTTTCAAATAATGGAAAATCAACAATCCAAAGTGGTGCAAATTTATTATCATCACGAAGTTCTAATCTGTTTCCCATTTCTAAACGAAGTTCACCTAATGCTAAAAGTGTTTTTCTTTTGCTTCCAGACATTAATAAAATTAAATCGCCCGGTTTTGCATTAGTTGCGTCTGCCCATTTTTTTAAATCTTCTTGCGAATAAAATTTATCTACTGATGATTTGAAAGTTCCATCTTCATTATATTTTGCGAAAACTAAACCTTTTGCTCCAATTTGTGGACGTTGTACCCATTTAATTAGTTTGTCTGTTTGTTTACGAGAATAACCTGCCAAACCTTCTGCACAAATTGCACCTACAAATTCTGCATCATCAAAAACTTTAAAATTATTTCCTTTAACGACTTCTGTTAAATCAGAAATCTTCATATCAAAACGCAAATCAGGTCTGTCGCTTCCGTACATTTCCATTGCATCATCGTAGGCAATTCTTACAAATGGTTCTGTAAAGTCAATGTTTTTAATTTCCTTGAACATATGTTTTGCCAATCCTTCAAAAAGGTTTAAAATATCATCTCTTTCAACAAATGACATTTCACAGTCAATTTGAGTAAATTCAGGCTGACGGTCAGACCTAAAATCTTCATCTCGGAAACATTTTGTAAGTTGGAAATATTTATCATATCCACCAATCATCAGCAATTGCTTAAAAACTTGTGGTGATTGAGGAAGTGCATAAAATTTACCTTCAGCCATACGGGATGGCACGACAAAATCTCTAGCTCCTTCAGGAGTTGATTTTATTAAGAATGGTGTTTCAATTTCAAGAAAATCATTTTTAATTAAATATTGACGAATTTCTTGTGCCATTCTGTTTCTAAGAATAATTCCTTTTTGAACTTTTGCACGTCTTAAATCTAAGTAACGATATTTCATGCGAATTTCTTCACCTCCATCAGTTTCGTCTTCAATTGTAAATGGTGGAACATCTGATTTGCTTAAAACATTAAGTTCTGAAACAGTAATTTCAATATCACCGGTTGGCATATCAGGATTTTTGCTACTACGTTCTGTAACTTTTCCTTTTACTTGAATTACAAATTCTCTACCTAATTTTTCGGTTTGAGAATGAAGTTCAGAATTATCTTCTTTATTAAAAAACAGTTGAGTTATTCCATATCTGTCGCGTAGGTCAATGAAAGTCATTGCCCCTAAATCTCTTATTTTTTGTACCCATCCGCTTAATGTAACCTCTGAGTTAACATCACTTTGTCTTAATTCTCCGCAATTATGTGTTCTATACATTTTATTAATTTTTATAACAATCTGCAAATATATAACTTTCCTTTGGTAGAGCAAGTTTTTAAAATTTCAATTCTAATTAATTTATTTCTTTTCGAAAGTATTTTAATAGTACATTTGTAATAAAATAAAAAACATGCAAGATATTTTCACAGACAAATATTTTATGAAACAAGCATTGATGCAAGCAAGAATTGCATTTGACAAAAATGAAGTTCCTGTTGGAGCAGTGATTGTTTTTAAGAATAAAATAATTGCAAGAGCTCATAACTTAACAGAAACCTTAAATGATGCAACTGCACATGCAGAAATTCAAGCAATTACATCTGCAGCAAACAGGCTTGGTGCTAAATATTTAAAAGAATGTGTTCTTTATGTAACTGTTGAACCATGTGTTATGTGTGCAGGTGCAACATATTGGTCTCAAGTTGGAAAAATTGTATATGGTGCAAGTGATAAGAAACGTGGTTATAAAAGCTTTTGTGAACAAATTATCCATCCTAAAACTGAGGTCATAAGTGGTGTTTTGGAATTTGAATGTTCTGAACTTATGAGTGAATTCTTTAATAAAATTAGAAATGCTTAAAAAAATTTCACCAATAACTTAGCTGTAAATTATTGGTGAAATCTTTTTAAGCATTTCTAATTCTACTAAAGAATTCACTCATAAGTTCAGAACATTCAAATTCTAAAACACCGCTTATGACTTCAGTTTTAGGATGAATAATTTGTTCACAAAAGCTTTTATAACCACGTTTTTTATCACTTGCACCATATACAATTTTTCCAATTTGCG
>JAADEE010000252.1 GCA_013153575.1 Chlorobiota bacterium | reverse complement strand
TAAATATGGTGTAAATATGAAGGTTGTTAGGAACATTCCGAAATGTTATGAAATTATTGAGAATGAAATAAAACCTAAATTGCCACAAAATATAATTAATGAAAAGCTAATTATTTATCAAGGAGCTGTAAATGTTGGCAGAGGAATTGAACAACTTATTAAAGCAATGCAATATGTTAAGAATGCAAAGTTTATAATTGTTGGAAATGGCGATATTTTTGAAGATGTAAAGAAACTTACAAAAGATTTAAAATTAAATGATAGAGTTTATTTTACAGGGAAAATTCCATTTAATGAATTATTTGCTTATACAAAAAAAGCCGATATAGGAATTTCGATTGAAGAAAATATAGGACTTAATTATTACTATGCATTACCAAATAAATTGTTCGACTACATAAGGGCAAATGTGCCTATTCTTGCTTCAAGGTTGCCTGAAATAGAAAATGTGGTAAAAACTTATAATATAGGTTGCTTTATTGAAAATCATAATCCAAAGCATATTGCAGAAAAGATTAATTTTATGCTTAATTCACCTGAAAAAATGCAAATTTGGAAAGAAAATTTAAAAAAAACATCAGAAGAACTTTGTTGGGAAAATGAGGAAAAAATATTGAAAGAGATATTTGAAAATCTTTAAAATTTATTCAATTGCTCATAAACCTTATGAACCGGCAATCCCATAACATTAAAATATGAACCTTTAATTTCTGTTATTCCAATATAACCAATCCACTCTTGAATGCCGTATGAACCTGCTTTGTCAAAAGGCTTGTAATTTGTTATGTAGTAGTTAATTTCGTTGTTTGTTAAGTTTTTAAATTTAACAGATGTTTCGTCAGAAAAAGAAACTTGTTTTTTATTAGAGCAAATTGTAACGCCTGTAATAACTTTATGTTCCTTGCCGGAAAGGTTTGAAAGCATTTTAAAAGCATCATCATAATCTTTGGGTTTACCCAAAATTTTATTTTCAAGACAAACAATAGTATCAGCTGAAATTAATATTTCATTTTCCGATAAATCGTTTTTGTAGGCATTTGCTTTTAGTTCTGAAAGATAAATTGCAACTTCATTATTCCGGATGTTATTTGGAATAATTTCTTCAACTTCTTTTGATGTAATGATTTCAAAATTAAAACCTGCATCTTTTAAAAGCTGTTTTCTTCTTGGTGATTTTGAAGCAAGTAATATTTTTTTGTTTTTTAAATTTTGCATTTTGTTTTTCTAATAATTAAAACCATACCAAACAACTAATGAATAAAGTATTCCAAAAAGCATAATTAATTTAGCAATATTTCCGGCAACTTTCCAATCATTACTGTTTTTTGCTTTTATAATTTTATAAGCAAGAAAAAAATTAGGAATAATTAAAAAAACAATTATATATGCAATTGAAACTTTGTCAATTGCTTGAGGTATATGTATGTAATTAAAATATGTATAAAGAATTAATGCCGCAGTTAGCAAACTTAATGAAACTGTAACAATTTTTGAGTTATTTATGCCCCACATTACAGGTAAAGAACGGCTTCCGTAGGCATTATCACCTTCAAAATCTTCAACATCTTTAATAATTTCTCTGTTTAAAGTTGTAATAAAAGCAAAAGCTGAAAATCCTGCTACCCAAAAAAACATTGTATAAAAATTATCATTTAATCTTAATAAAACATCAAAATATTTTGCATTTAATGGTGGAATTTCATACAAAACAGTCATTAAAGGAACCAGTGCAGTTAAAATAGCAACAATAATATTTCCAACAAGAAACATTTTTTGATAAGATGCAGAATAAAACCACAATAAACCTGTTACTAAAATGTAAATGTAAACTAGTTTCCAAAGATGAATTTGCCATGAAATATAAAAACCAATAATAATTCCAATAATATTTAATACAATATGAGCAGTCATTACAGAGCGTCTATCTATGTGTTTACCAACAACAACAGTTTTAGGTCTGTTAAGAAGGTCTGTTTTTGTATCAAAATAATCATTAATTATATATCCTGCAGTAGCAAGTATCATTGTTGAAAGAACAAGAAGAAAAAAGTTAAAATCTCCAAATTGCGACTCATATCCTTTTGCTTTAAGCATAGGAAAAATAATTGCATATCTCATAAGATATTGCGTAAAAGCAATGATAAGAAGATTTTTTACTCTAATTAATCTTAAAATATTTGATAACATAGTGTTTTTATTATTTTGAAAAAATTAATTCTGCTACAAATATATTCAAATTTACTTATTGATTAGTTTGCTTAATATATATTTTTTAAATTGCAGGCTTAATAAAAATAAAAAATATGCAAGATAAAAAAACTAAAGAGTTTTATGACATTGTAATTATTGGTGCAGGATTAAGTGGTTTAACTTCTTCTGCATTGTTTAGTAAATTTGGGATTTCTTCTTGCGTACTTGAAATGCATAATATTGCCGGAGGTTATTTGCAAGGCTTTGAAAGAAAGGGTTTTAAGTTTGATACTGCAATACATTGGTTAAATGATTGTGGCGAAAAAGGTTTTGTGACGAAAACTTTTAAGATTATAGGAAATGATTTTCCAAAAGTAAAAACGCAAAAACATATAAGACGTTTTGTTTACGATGATATTGATTATTTGGTTACTAATAATCCTAATGAATTTAAAGAAGAATTAATTGCAAAATTTACGAAAGACAAAAAAGGGATTGAAAAGTTTTTTGAAGATGCACTTAAAATATCAAAAGCATTTGATAGTTATATTAATTTAAATCGTTCACTTGAAACAAGAAATGTTTTTAGCAAAGCAATTTATGGATTAAAAATGCTAAAATTTGCAATGGCATTTATTCCTCATATAAAGTATAAAGGAAAAGAAGGATTAAAAAAAGGTTTAAATAAATATTCAAAAAATCCTAATTTTCATAAAATATTTAGTGCTGAAAATGAATTGTTATCTTGTTTAGTACCAATTGCTTGGGCATATTCAAGTAATTTTCAGAATCCTCCAAAGGGAGGAAGCAAGGCTTTTACAGATTGGCTTTTAAATTCTTCAAAGAAAATGGGAGGAGATGTTTTCTTTAATTCAAAAGTTACGGAAATAATAACTGAAAATAATAAAGTTAAAGGGGTTAAATTTCTTAATAAAGGCGAGTTAAAAGAAATAAAATGTAAATATGTTATTGCTACTTGCGATTTAGAAACTGTTTATACAAAAATGTTAGGGAAAGATATTATTCCTTCTGATAAAATTGAAAAACTTAGGAATGCCGAAATTTATTCTTCATCAGTTACAGTTTCAATAGCTATTGATTGTCCTGCAGAAGATTTAGGAATAGGAGAGGAGAGTGTTTATTTGTTTGATAGTGAGAATAATATGGGGAGTTTAAGTGATGGAAGTGCATATTCAAGTGGTATCCATGTTTTATCTCCATCAGTAAGGGATAAAACACTTGCTCCGGAAGGAAAAGGTATAATAACACTTTTTATTCCTGCATGGATTGAGAATAATAATTTTTGGAATTGTAAGAAAGATGAAAATGGCAATTTTATACGTAGTGAAGAATATCGAAAGTTAAAAGATGAGTATGCAGAAATTCTTATAAATCGTGTAGAAGAAAAACTTATTCCTAATTTAAAAGAACATATTTTATTTTATGATGTTGCAACACCAATAACATATTTAAGGTATACCGGAAATAAAAATGGAACAATGATGGGGCAAAAACCGGGTAAAGAAAATATGATGAATAAGGTTGCTTCTTATAAAACACCTGTTAAGAATTTATTTATTAGCGGACATTGGGCAGATTTAGGAGGTGGAGTTCCTATTGCAGTGAAAACAGCATTAAATACATTTTTAATTATTCTTCAAAAAGAAAATAAAAAAGTATTTAAGCTATTAGCTGATTATGTTGATGGAAAAATAGATATTAATGATATTAAAATATAAAATGCTATAATATTCAAGTTTTAGATTATTATAGCATTTTATTATAAATTTCATATCTAACTCACGTTATTACTCATCTTCTTCATCATAAATTTCATCAGAATTATCATCAGAATTATCATTTGTATCTTGGAAATCATCAATAGCCGGATGCTTACCTGTAAACTCAAAAATAAATAAATTTCTTGTTTCTAAATTTGTAAGCATATAATTAAATGTGCCTTTATCAGTTTTTTTCTTTTTATGCTTCGTTTTAAGATTTGCAATTGTTGTGTTATATTCACTTATTGATGAGAATGTCCTTAAAATACCTCCTGAAAATACAAAGAAGAACCATTCTTTATCGCTAATTTCAAGATATATATAAACTTTATCTCCTGTTTTTCTTTTTCTTATTTGAATATGACCGTTAACGTATCTGTTTATAATTTTATCACCAATGTTGGAAATTCCAATTTTTCCCATTGATTTATATGATTGAGATTCTTTGTCCCATTTAAACATAAGATTTGTAAAAACAATTGTTTTATTAAGTTGTTCAGGGAATTTTTTAGGTTTTCCTAAGTTTAACGACATTTCAGAAAGCATTTTGTTAGTAGTTTCAGTACCCATAAGCTCATACATTTGTTTTTTATATGTATCACTTTGAACGTTTATAGTAGATAAATTAGTTTTTTCTTCTATAGTTTTTGTTATAATATCTAATGCTTTTTTTGAGAAAAAGAAATCATAATAATTAATTAAGTTCATTGTAACTTGGTCTGATTTTGTATCAAAAGTTATTTCTCCATAACCTCCATAATCGTCAATTTTTAGTGATTTTGTTAATGAAATTTCACCTTCTCCATGTACTTTGCAATTTGTTCTGCTCATATCTAAATAGTTTCCGGGAAGTGTTCTATCATTAAATTTTTCAATAGATGTTATTTCATATCTGTTTTTATTTTGGTTGTATGTAACATAATTTCCGCTATCTCTTAAAGAAAGTATTGATTCAGATGTTCCATATTTATCTGCAGAAAGAAAAACAGGAAAAATATGAATTGTATCTCTTGATGACATAATATCTGCAAAAACTCGTCCTTGATTTGAAGCTAAATCAGAGTGTAAATCGGGAGCAAGTGGTAAGTAAATGCTATCAGGATTTATTTCTGTTTCGAAATGGAACCAAGCAGGTGTAGATTGGCAGTTATGTTTTAATCTTGCATTTCCTGCAAATTTTAATCTGTCTTTTGATGCATTGAAATATACATCTCCATAAAAATCAAACCAAGGGTTAAGAGTGAATTTTTCATATTGCTCAACAAAACCATGTGCTACTGATGCTCCTTTATTTTCATCGTAAGTAATATTATCAAAATTAATATTTTGAAGTTTTTTATTCATATCTTCATATTGATAAATTCCTGAAGATGCTACATATTTCTTACTACTGTTTATTTTAATATCAACATCTGTTATATTATGTACACCTCTTGCTTTAACAGTTGTTTTTAGAAGTTTTTCCATTTCTCCTTTATCATTAATTACAACATCACTACTTGGTGTAACAACAATATCTGCAACGATAATTTTTTGAACGTCTTTGGTAACAATTTTTTTATTTAAGGTGTTATAGTTTGCTCTACTTCCAAAAAACATAAGAGAATCTTGGTCTTTATTTGTTGAAACAAATTTTAAGTCGCCATATGCAGGTGCAAAAATATTATCGTTAAATCCACTACTCATTAAAGCTATACTATCAATTAATATTTTTTCTTTAGAAAATTTAGGATTTGTAAATTTAGACATGTTGTAATTCATGTTAATTTTCCCTTCACCTGTATGCCATACGAGATGTGATGGGTAACTCATGTATTCATCATTAACAAAGTTCACATAAGAATCTTCATTTTCAATTTTAGCAAATACAGCTTTGCTTGCTTTGGTGTCAATGTAAGCTTTCATGTTTTTAATAACTACGTCTTTTGTGTCGGAGTTATCTTCTTTAATGTCAATATCTGCTTTGTTAGATATGAATGTTTTTTTGTTAAATTCAAAGTTTTCGGCATAAATTGTTCCTTCATCAATTTTAGCACGTCCTTTTCCTGTTAAAGATTTTGGTCTGAATTCAAATTCTCCTGAAAATTGAACTTTTTCATCATACATTTGTGCCGCAATTCCTGTTGTTTTATATCTAACAACATCTTCTTTAGCATCCCACCTTGTTTCAATTAGTTTACCTTTTACAACAGGAAATTCTGCATAAGTTTCAGGATTAATGAATTCACTAATTTCAACTTCGTCTGCAAGTGTTGTTAATGAATCGGGGTATAAGTTAAAGTCTTTAGTCGCAATTGTTGTGTTATTCCATTTTGCAAGTCCGTTTGCTTCTAATCCATTGTTACTTAGTTTTATAAAACTTTGTAGTTCACTGTTTTTTGATGATAGTGTTCCTTTACCTTTAAAAAGAGGAAGTCCTCCTTCCGGAGTTGCATGAATAAATCCTAAAGAATAATCTTTTTGAACTTCAAGAGTGTCTTCAAAGTTAGGAATAATGTCGGCAGCAATCATTTTTCCCGGAATTTTTAATTTGTTTTTTGTCATGTACAATAAACTGTCATGCATAAATGGATAATTTATGAAATAAAAGTTTTCACGAGAGTAAACATTTCCTTGTTTATTTCTTTTATCGTAATAAACATAAGATGTATCTTTACAAATAAATTTAGGGAATTGTTCAATTTTTTTTGCACCTGATTTGTTTGTTTTAACATCTATTCTAACAGTTCCTGAAACTTGTTCAATTGTAGATGTTAAATATTTTGCTTTTAAAGTTTTACCTTTTTCAGTAATTTCTTCGTCCCAAACTCTGTAAATTAAAGAGTCGGCTTTTGTAAAGTTTATGTCGTAGTTATCATAGTTAAAATAAAATCCATTTCCATAGAAGTCGGCTAAACCAACTCTAAGTCTTCCGGAAAATATCATATTTCTGTTTTGAGCAAGTATTAGCATTCCTTCGTGAGGAACAAAACCAATTTTTTTTCTTTCATTTAATTTTACAACATCAACACCAAAAAGTGCCATTTGATTTGATTTTATGTCATAAGTTGCATTTGCAAGAGGAAATAATCCAACATATTGTTTTCTTTCAACTCCATTTGATATTATGTTTATAACGTCATAATCTTTTTTGTCAAAGAAGTATTTTATGTAATCAAAAAGTTTTTGTCTAACATATACAAGTTTGGTTTTTGGATTATAATCAATAAATCCTTGATACCAAAGTCCCATAAGCCTGTGAACTGTTCCTGTTTGGTTTTGTTTTATAAATTTTGCGTAATCATTTGCATAAAATTCTCGAGAACCTATTTTTCGGGTATATTTTTTAATGTCGAAAAGAGGATTTCGTTGTTCATACATTTTTTGTTTTGTAAAATCGGCTTTTGTAAAATAATCTAAAGATTTAAATTCTGCAACATTTCCTAATCGTGAATAGAATCTTATTAATGAATCTTTTGTATTCCATGAAATATTATCAACAGTAATATTTACTTTTTGCAGAGAATTAAAAAATGGTCTGTTTCCTGTACCTTTAGGGTTTCTGGTAAATGAAAAATCATTTTCTTTTATTGTTAGAGAAACATTTGGGTGAGTAATTGAATCATTTTCTCCAATATATAATACTATTTGAGCTTGTTTAGATTCTAAAACATCTTTTAACGAGTTAAAATTTTCTGAACTTGCTTTAATAATAGTTTCTCCGTCTTCAATATATTTTGCAATTGCAGGAGATGAACCGGTGCCAACAAACCTTAAGGTTTTCCCTTTCATTTCTACACCACTTATAAAGTAAATGTTTTTTTGTTTTCCTTTTATATTGAAGTCATTTTTATATGACCTGAATATTGGATATAAACCTTCTTTTTTACCTCTTAAAGATGCTTTATGCTTTATTTTTCCTAAAACTTCATTTTTAAGAATTTCTTTATTTGTGTATTTTACAGAATCTATTTCAAATTCTGTTTTATTCATATTTATTTTATAATTATTTAATTTAACATTCATTTCACTTGCAGGAATATCAAATTTTTCCCAAGTAATTTTACCTTGTTTTCCTTTCCAAAGTGATTTTAAAATATTATAATCTCCTGAAGTTTGATGTATTGTAATTGTGTCATTATCAATACTATATGCCTCTATTTCTGTTGTAGGAACATTAATGTTAAAATTTTTGCCGGTTTTATTATAGGTAAATTTGTAGTTTGTATTTTCTTTAATTTTCCATTTTGCACTATTTGTTTTTGATAAATAGTTTTCGCCCAATAAATTATAAATGTTATTAATAAATTTTTGAGTTTCACCTGATGTAATTAAAGGTGAGTTTATCATATTATTTATCATTTCAAGCCAAGGTTTAAAGTTGCTTGTATGATTTTGCTTTAATAAAATTATGCTATAAAAATAGTTCCACATTGTTTTATCCTTATCAAAACGTTTTGAAACTTGTTTATTGGCAATATCAACAATAGTTTTTTTATTTTCTTGATTTACAGAAGAATCCCAAATAAAATTAAGTACTGAAATTAAAGAATCTTTTTTTGCAGCATCTTTATTTTTTGTTAAATCAATTTCATTAAGTTTATAGAAAACTTTTAGTTCCGAAATTAAACTATCGGCAGAAAAAGTTGTTTTTGTTTGAGAAAAGTTTATCTGAAAACTTATAAAAACAATAATCAAACTTAGGAAAATACCTTTTTTATTCATATTTATAAAATCTTATATTAAATTTGCAAAGAATGAGTAAAGATAAAAAAAATATAGATAATAAGTTAATTTCAGTTTTTAAAACTGTATTTACAATTTCTGCAATAGCTTTGCTAACTTATGTTATAATGGCAATAATTACTCATTTTTCTTTAAACTATGAAACTGAAACTTATAAATTTTCGCAAAGTTTAGAATATGTTTTTAATACTAATTCTGCAATATTCAAATTCTTTTTAGGTTTTGTATTGCTAAATGTTTCATGGATTTTACTTGCCATTTTTATTAATTTTCTGAAAAAACAAATTGTAAAATAATATTATGAAAAAATATCTGCTTAGTAACCTTTTTGCATTAGTTGTTATTTTTAATTTAAATTCTCAAACCCTTAAAGAATATGAATATCCAAGAGGTGATATGAGAATTATGTTTTATAATACCGAAAATCTTTTTGATATTTTTGATGACACCCTAAAAATTGATGAAGCATTTACACCCGATGGTGAAAAGCATTGGAATAAAAGAAAATTTGACAAAAAACTTTATAATATTTCAAAAGTTATTACGGCAGTAGGGCAGTGGGAATTGCCTGAAGTTATTGGACTTTGCGAAATTGAAAACAGATATGTTCTTGAAAGATTAATAAAGCAAACAGCCCTAAAAAACTTTAATTACAGGATTATACATAAAGAATCGCCTGACCGTAGAGGAATTGATGTTGGAATGCTATACCGAAAAGATAAATTTCATCCTATAAGTTATGAAGCTGTTAGAGTTGTATTTCCTTTTGATGCAAATAAACCTACACGTGATATTTTATATGTAAAAGGAACAAATAATTACAATGACACTTTACATATTTTTGTAAATCATTGGCCTTCACGTTGGGGTGGACAGTTAGAAACCGACAGGAAAAGAATGTTTGCGGCATCAGTTTTAAAAGGAAAAGTAGATTCTTTATTTGATGCTGATGTAAATCCTAACATAATTATTATGGGAGATTTAAATGATTACCCGGATAATAACAGTGTTGTAAAAGTTTTAAAAGCAAAAACCAAGTTCGATAAAATTGAAGATGAAAAACTTTACAACTTAG
>JAADEE010000291.1 GCA_013153575.1 Chlorobiota bacterium | reverse complement strand
TTATCGTAAATATTTTGAACAAATGTTTTTCCTTTAAATTTAAGCAAAGCTTTATCTGTTCCCATTCGAGAACTTTTGCCTCCTGCAAGAATAATTAATGTTATGTTTTTATTCACCCCTATCAACTTTTATCTTATTACTTTAAACTAAAAACTAATGTGCAACTAACCAGTTATCACCAAAATTAGTATCAACAACTAAATCAACAGAAAGTTTAACAGCATTTTCCATTTCATCAATTACAATTTGCTTTGTTTTTTCTTGTTCATTTTTCGGAACATCAAAAACAAGTTCGTCATGCACTTGCAAAATCATTTTTGCTTGCAAATTTTCTTTTTCTAATCTTACAAAACAATTATTCATTGCAATTTTAATAATATCGGCAGCAGTTCCTTGTATGGGTGCATTTATTGCATTTCTTTCATCGTTACTTCGTAAAAGTGAGTTTCTTGAATTAATGTTCAGAAGTTGTCTTTTTCTACCCAAAATTGTTGAAACATATCCTTTCTCTCGTGCAATTCTTATACTTTCATCCATATATTTTTTAACATCAGGATAAGTTGCAAAATAACCATCAATAAGTTCTTTTGCTTCGGAACGAGAAATATTCAAATTTTGAGCAAGACCAAATGCCGAAATTCCATAAATAATTCCAAAGTTTGCAGATTTAGCTTTGCTACGCATTTCTTTTGTAACATCTTCTAACTTAACACCAAAAATCTTTGCTGCTGTTGATGCATGAATATCTTCATTATTATTAAAAGCTTCAAGCATATTTTTATCTTGGCTCAAATGTGCCATAATACGCAATTCTATTTGCGAATAATCGGCAGCAAATAAAACATGCTCATTGTCAGACGGAATAAATGCCTCTCTTATTTTTTTGCCATCCTCTGTCCTTATAGGAATATTTTGCAAATTAGGATTTGTTGAACTCAATCTACCTGTTGCAGTAACTGCCTGATTATAAGAAGTGTGTATTTTTTCGGTTTTTGGATTTATTAACTCAGGTAAAGCCTTCACATAGGTTGAAAGAAGTTTTGCTAAACCTCTGTAATCCAAAATTAGGTTAATAATTTCATGTTTATCTTTAAGTTTTTGAAGTTCATCTTCACCTGTTGCGTACTGTCCTGTTTTTGTTTTTTTAGGTTTATCTGTAATTTTTAAAGTTTCAAAAAGAATTAAACCAAGTTGTTTTGGTGATGCAATATTAAATTTAGTACCTGCAAGTTCATAAATTTTATTTTCTATTTTTTCAATTCTTTCTGTCAATTCAATTTCATAGTTTTTAAGTTGTTCGGTGCTAATTCTTACACCATTACTTTCCATATCTGCAAGAACATAAACCAAAGGAAATTCAATATCTTCTGCTAATTTTTCAAGCTTCTTATCTTTTGCAAGTTCTTTTTCAAGAATATATTTTAACCTTAAAGTTATATCAGCATCTTCTCCGGCATATTCCTTAATTTTATCAATAGGCACAGTTCTCATTGAAAGTTGATTTTTACCCTTCTTACCTATTAAAGTTTCAATTGAAACAGGATTGTAATTGAGGTAAGTTTGTGCAAGAACAGTCATGTTATGCCTTTTTGCAGGTTCAAGCAAATAATGAGCAAGCATTGTATCAAAAAGTTTTCCGGTAACGTTTACACCATAATTTTTTAAAACTAAAATATCATATTTTATGTTTTGCCCTATTTTTTTAATTGAAGGATTTTCTAAAATAGGTTTTAAAATATTTATAACCTTATTTGCTTCATCCTTGTTTTCTGAAATAGGAATATAGTATGCCTCATACATTCTGTAAGAAAAAGAAATTCCCACAAGTTCTGCAATATGCGGGTCAGTTCCTGTGGTTTCTGTATCGAAACAAAACTCTTTTGTTTTTTCTAATTTTGAAACAAGATTTTTTACATCTTCCTCACTTTCAACAAGTAAATAATTGTGTTCTGAATTGTAAATATCTTTAAAAGTTGGTGCGATTGTTTCTTCTTCATCCTCATTACTCGTTGGTTTTTGTTCGGCAAATAATCCACCAAAAAGATTACCTTGCGAAACATCTTCTTGCTTTCCGGGAATTATTCTTTTTGCTAATGCTCCAAATTCTAATTCTTTAAAAATATTCTCTAATTTATTATAATCCGGTTCATTTTTCTCTAAATCTTTTTCATTAAATTCAACAGGAACATCTTGCGAAATTGTAACAAGCTCTTTTGAAAGTTTAACTAAATCTTTACTTTTTTCAACATTTTCTTTTTGCTTACCTTTCAGTTCATTAAGATGTTTATAAATTTCTTCAACAGTTTTATATTTTTGAATTAATTTCATTGAAGTTTTTTCTCCAACGCCCGGTATGCCGGGAATATTATCGGCGGCATCACCCCAAATTGCTAAAATATCAATTACTTGTTCAGGATTTTCAATTCCATATTTTTCACAAATTTCTTTTTCACCAAGAATTTGAGCATCATTACCTCCTCTTTTGGGCTTATACATAAAAATCTTATCAGAAACTAACTGCCCAAAATCCTTATCAGGTGTCATCATGTATGTCGTGAAACCTTCTTTTTCTGCTTTTTTTGCAAGTGTTCCTATTGTGTCATCTGCTTCAAAACCTTCGATTTCGTAAATTGGAATGTTAAACGCTTTGATTATTTCTTTTATGTATGGCACAGATTTAATAATATCTTCCGGAGTAGCATCTCTATGTGCTTTATATTCAGGAAAAATATCTTTTCTGAAACTTCCTTTCGGATGGTCGAAAACAACTGCAATATGTGTTGGTTTTTCTTTACTTAAAATTTCATGTAAAGTGTTTGTAAAACCTAAAATTGCAGATGTATTTAAACCTTTCGAATTATATCTTGGGTTTTTAATAAATGCGTAGTATGCTCTAAATATCAATGCATAAGCATCGAGTAAGAATAGTTTTTTTTCTGTCATAATGATGTTCGTAAATTTTTAATTTTACTTGGATGTTGTGCTGTATGAATTATTCCAAGAAATATTAATTTTGAATTTGTAACTTTATAAATAATCTTCCATGATTTCATAACAAGAGAAAAACGGTATAATCTTCTTTTTGTGTATAAATACCTTTCTGTTGGAAATAGTTTAGGATTTTGTTTTATTCCTTCAACTTTTTTATCTACATTTTTTGCAAAACTTATTGCATTTTTAGGTGATTTACTTTTTAAGTATATGAAATTTTTATCAAAATCATTTTCAAAACCCAACAAAAAAACTTCTTTACGCTTTTCCATAAATATTTTGAAGTTTATTTTGAAAAATATTTATTGACTTTTCATTTTGAGAAGTTTCTGCTTCATAAATACTCATTCTGAACTCTCTTAAAGTCATTCCATATTCAGGTATAAAATCATCTAATTTTAAATCATCATCAAATTGTTTGTTCCATTCTTCAAAACTTAACTTGCCATTTTCGGTATCATAATCTTCTAAAAAAGAATGTACTACTGAATAAAGTTTTTGCAAAGTATCATCGTCTTCAACAACACTAATTTCTTCAATAACTTTTGTTTTATAATCAATAGGGCTCATAATAAAGTATTTTAACAAATTTACAATTTTTAATTATCCGAAGCAAACCATTCGGCATATGATGTTTCTGTTTCATACAATCTTACAGAAAATAAATTTACATCTTTTGGAAGGTGTTTTTTAATAATATTTGCAAAATGAACTACCATATTTTCGCAAGTAGGTTGATATTTTGTTGTTATAAATCTTTCAAACATTTCTTCTACGCCTATAAATTTTTTATATGGTGCTTTTTCGTTTAAAATTACTGCATGGTCAAAAACATCAACAATATGTGTTTTTACAATATTTTTTAAATCTCCAAAATCTATAACCATTCCAAATTTATGGTTCGAAGCATCTTCAATAGGAGTTCCTATTACTGTTACAAAAAGTTTGTATGTATGCCCGTGAATATTTTTGCATTTCCCATCGTAATTCCATAATGCATGTGCACTTTCGAAATTAAATTGTTTTGTTACTCTTATTTTATTCATATTTTTTGTTCTTTTTTACAAAAATAAAAAAAAACCGCAGTATGAACTACGGTTTTCCTATTTGAGTAAATTATTATTATTAATCTTCACAGTTTGTGCATTTATTAAGGCATTCTACAATATGCTCTAAATTCTTATTTTTAAGAAAATAGTATGAATTTTTTCCTTTTCTTTCAGACTTTAAAACTCCTTTGTCTTTTAATATTCCAAGATGATGCGAAGTTGTTGATTGTTCTATGTTTAATGTTTGGTGAATTTCGGTAACTGTTAATCTTTTTCCATCTAATAAAATATTTAATATTGCAACTCTCATTGGATGAGCCATTGCTTTAAGCATTTTTGCAGCATCTTCTAATCTTTCTGTACTTATATCAAGTTTTATTTCCATTTTATTTTCTGTTTTAACTAAAATATTTTTCAAATTTAGAACATTCCATTTTCATAAAATATGATAATTGTCATATTTACATATTTGAATTTATTAATTAAATCACACATTTTTTATTTTATTGTTTAACAGCATATTGCAAATTGCAAAATATTTAAGTTAATTTTATAATTTACACATTTACAAACAAATAACACTTAAAAGCCTTTATATTTTCATACATCTATAAAATATTACAATTCATAAAAAAAACTTTTTAAGGAAATATATTTTTCTACATTTGCACAACAAATTTTAATAGATGATAAGATCAAAAGTACCAAATATTAAAACTTCCATTTTTGCTATTATGTCTTCAATGGCACAAGAGCATAACGCAATAAATTTATCTCAAGGATTTCCTAATTTTGAAATTTCTAAAGATTTGATAAGCCTTGTTAATAAAGCAATGTTGGATGGTCATAATCAATATGCACCAATGGCTGGAGTTTTATCTTTACGTGAAAAATTATCTTTAAAAGCTGAAAAATTATACGGTAAAAAATATAATCCGGAAACAGAAATTACAATTACAGCAGGAGGAACTCAAGCATTGCATTCTGCAATTTCTACAATTGTAAAAGAAGGTGATGAAGTTATAATTTTTGAACCTGCTTATGATAGTTATGCTCCGGTTGTTAAGTTAAATGGAGGAAGGCCTGTTTATGTTAAATTAAAATATCCAAACTTTAGTATTGATTGGGAAGAAGTTAATAAGCTAATAAACTCAAAAACACGACTTATTATTTTAAATTCTCCACATAACCCTTCCGGCAAAGTTTTTAGTGATGATGATATGCAAAGTTTAAAAAAACTTGTAATAGGTACTAATATTTTAATTTTAAGTGATGAAGTTTACGAACATATAATTTTTGATGGTGCAGAACATAATAGTGTTGCAAAATATCCTGAGCTTGCAGAAAGAAGTATTTTAGTATTTTCTTTTGGAAAAATGTATCATGCAACAGGATGGAAGCTTGGTTATTGCATGGCACCGGAAGCTATTATGAAAGAAATAAGGAAGGTACATCAATTTGTTGTATATGCAGCAAACACTCCCATACAATATGCTATTGCTGAATATTTAGAAAAAGAAGATGAATATTTAGGACTTTCTAAATTTTATCAAAAAAAACGTGATTATTTTAATGGTCTTTTAACAGAAATTGGCTTTGATGTTATCCCTTCAGGAGGAACATATTTTCAGACTGTTAATTTTTCTGCATATTCTGACGAAACAGATTTTAAACTTGCAGAAAGACTTACAAAAAAATATGGTATTGCAGCAATTCCAATGTCTTCTTTTTATCATAATGAAGAAAACACAGGAACTTTAAGGTTTTGTTTCGCAAAAACTGACGATACTTTGGCCGGTGCAGCAGAAAAACTTGCAAACTTCCATAAAGATGCAAAAAAACAACTAAAACTTTTTAAGTAAAAAAGATATTCTAACAAATTATTAAAAATCACATTCAATATCTTCTTTGTTTTCATTCCAACAATGCCAATCTGTATCTTTATACCACAATTCATCGATAACTCTTCCGCTTTTATCAGATTGTGACCATTCGACATTTATTAAATTATCTAAACCTTTATTATAAATTTGATAATAATTATTAAAAAAGGTTTCAGAATCATTACCAAATTTAATAAATCCTCCATTTTCGGCACCATCAGGTTCTATATTAGTAAAGGTTATATTAGCTGTATTATCCGAAGTTTTAATATATTCAACAGATAATAATTCCGTTGCTTCATTGGGATTATTGTATAATACCCAAGAAACCTTGCTATTATCTAAAAGACTTGTTCCGGAATACCACTTAAAGTTATTAAATTCACCATCCTTACTTATAAACATTTCCCAATAAATTGAATTATCATTAACAGTTCCAAACAATTTTGCAGTATATTGGTCTAGATTATTAGAAAATGAAAACTCCCAAAGCCATGTATCGTTTCCTTGATAAATTGGCTCATGATTCTTTACAGCTTCATTATATGAAGCAATAGGCACAGCCAAACCAACTGTTAAAATTGTATTCCAAATTAAAACATTACTTGATGCATGCGTCCAATTTAGTTTTGTAATATCATCGGATACTTTACTTTCAAAATCTGAAAAATCAAGAACAAAAGATTCTTTTGGTGGAAGCTCCGGAGCAAATTCTTCATCATTATTACAAGATATAAATGAACTCGTAATAAAAACTCCAATTAATATAAGTTTGATTATTTTCATATTTTAATTTATTTTAAATCTTGAAGATTATTATCCCAATAATGCCAATCGTTATTATTAAATCTAAGATTATCTTGTATTCTTCCATTTTTATTTAATTTATTCCATTGAATAATACTATGGTTTTCATTTCCTTTATCATAAATATCAACATAAGCATTGTATTCATTATCAACAGAATCTATGTAATAAATATAATTTAGATTATTCTCTCCTGCTTGATTATTTGTAAATTTAATATGCTTTGAATCTACAATATCCCATAAAACAGTCATCATCTTAGAGTTTACAAGTTCACCTTCTTCAACTTGAAGTTTATTAAAAAACCACTCTCCCATTTTATTATCTTGATACGCTTTTCCATCTAAAAATGTTTCTTGTTTTATAGTATCAAAAGATAAAAAAGCTTTATAAAAAACAGTATCTACCTCAACTACTCCAAAAAAATCAGTTAAATATGTTTCATCTAGGTTAAATGAAAAATTACTTAACCAAGTATCTTCTTTTTGGTATTCTAAATTATTTTGTAAAGCATTAATTAAGATATTACGTTGTAATAAAATTGAATCTTCAATAAACGGTTTCCAAAACAAAACTTTTTCTGATGCAAATAAAAAATTTCCATCATCTTTATTGCTTTGTTCAAAAAATGAAAAATCAAAACTCATACTTTCTTCCGAAGGAATAGGTGGAGCAACCTTCGGGTCCGGAACACAAGCAGAAATAAATAATAAAAATAATATGCTTATATAATTTTTTTTCATTTAACACATTTTAATCAACAAATTTACGACTTTTTTTAGAATCTTGATATTTTTTAACATTTAAAGCAAAAAATTGATTATCTTTACAAGTATTACAAACTAAAATTAATTATTATGGATAAAAAAGAGTTTTTCTTTAAAGATGCAGAAATTATATCTAAAGAATTAGAAACAAAAATAGAAAAAGCAGAACTTCATGCTATTAAAAAAAAGGAAGAAATTGATGAACAAATAGAATTAATGAAACAAAACAAAGCTAAATTTGATAAAGATTTAGAAGAGCTTAAAAAAGTTTCAAATGAAGATTTTGAAAAAGAATATGAAGCTTTCAAGAAAAAATACAATACCGAAAATTTAGTTGACGAACTTGATGCAAAGTTTACTGAATTTGCAGAAAAAACAAAATATTTCTTAAATGATTTAGGTGAAAAAGTTTCAAGTTTTTATCATAAACAAAAAGAAAAAATTGAAAATCTTGAAAAACCAGAAAAACTATAACAATAAATATTTCTTAAAATATAAAAACTCATTTGTAATTAAATAAATGAGTTTTTACTTTTTTATAGGGTAAATTACAATTTAACTATCATAGTGGTGAAAGCAAATATAAATTTAACATAAAAAAGTAATTATGAAACATTATAAAAAAATATTAGAAGTTATTGTATTAATAATTTTCATTAATATCAATGCCGGTTTTTCACAAGAAAACAATTTTATAAGCATAAAAGGGAAAATTCTTGATAAAAAAACAAAACAACCTATCGTTTTTGCAACAATTACAGTTGAAGGCACTAACTCAGGAACAGTAAGTAATACAGAAGGTGAGTTTATTATTAATGTTGAAAAAAACACAGGCTCAAAAAAAATCTATTTCAAATACATAGGTTATAAAAACAAATATGTTGATATAAGCAAACTAACAAGCAATGAAAATATTATATACCTTAAACCAACCTCTGTTCCAATTAAAGAAGTTATTGTAAGACCAAACAACCCTAAAGAATTAGTAGAAAAAGTAATTGAAAAAATACCCCAAAATTACAGTACAACTCCAAACAAAATGATAGCTTTTTACAGGGAAACAGTAAAAAAGAAAAAACGCTATGTTTCAATTGTTGAAGCCGTTGTTGAAGTTTACAAAGCAAAATACGGCAACACAACAGACTATGACCTTGTTAAATTATACAAAGGAAGAAAAAGCTCAAATATAAAAGCAAAAGACACTTTAATAATGAAGCTCAAAGGAGGACCTAAAACTGCATTACTATTAGATATTGCAAAAAATCCAAGAATCCTTTTTTACAAAGAAGTTATGGATGATTATAAGTTTGAACTAGAAGAAATTGTTAACATTAATGACAAACAAAATTATGTAATTAAATTCGAACAAATCAGAAACTTCGATTATCCTCTTTTTAACGGTAAACTTTATGTTGATATTAAAAGCTTAGCTATTTCGGCTGCCGAATACAACCTAAACTTAAGTGATAAAGCAGCAGCAAGCAGATTATTTGTTAAAAAGAAACCTTTATTTATGTCAATTGAACCAACTGCAACGAAATACATTGTAAAGTATACTGAAGATAATGGCAAATACTACCTTTCATATGCAAGAGGCGAGGTAACATTTAAATGCAAAAAACGACTATTTAAATCATTTTACACTGTAATGACAGAAATTGCAATTACCGACAGAACAGATAAAAATGTTGTTAAGTTTAACAGAAAAGAACGTTTACACTCAGGGATAGTTTTTGAAGAAAAAGTTCAAGCAGTTCCGGACACAAACTTTTGGGGAAAATACAATACAATTAAACCCGAAGAATCTATTGAAAACGCAATAAAAAAATATGGTGTAAAACTTAAAATACAAGACTAAATAAAGCTCTCATAATAAACAATAAAGACCGGCAGTTTTTTGTCGGTCTTAAACACAAATTATAAAATTGAAAATTAAGAACCTAAATAATATTAGTGTTGCAGATTTTGAAATTCTATTTAAAGAGTTTTACAATGACCTATGTAATTTTGCATTAAAATATACAAAAAACAAAGAGGCATCAGAAGAAATTGTACAAGAAGTTTTTTATAAAATTTGGGAAAAACGCTCATTCATTAATATTCAAATTTCTGTAAAATCATATTTATACATTTCAGTAAGAAATAAATGTTTGCAACAAATAAACCACAATAAAATTGTAAAAATTTATGAAAAATACATTGAAAAACAAGAAAGAAACGATTTTGCAGGACCTCATGAAAATTTAATTTACGAAGAAACAATATCAATTTTCAATGAAGCATTAAATACGTTACCAAATAAATGTAATACAATTTTTAAAATGAGCAGATTTGACGGAATGAAATACAAAGAGATTGCCCAAAAATTAGGAATATCAATAAAAACAGTAGAAGCAAATATTTCACGTGCATTAAAAACTTTAAGAACTTATTTTCCTGAATACACTTAAAACATTTT
>JAADEE010000268.1 GCA_013153575.1 Chlorobiota bacterium | reverse complement strand
AACAATATAATAAAAGGTGGTTTATTTTTGGTTTAAATGAAGACTTAAATATTCCAACATGGAATCTTGCTTTGGACAGAATTATAGATATATCAGAAAGTACTAAAAAATATATTGAAACAAATATTGATTGGGAAGATTACTTTTATGATGTTATTGGTGTTACTGTTCCAGAAAGCAAAAGTGTAGAAGATATTGAATTATTATTTTCAAAAGAGCAAAGTTCGTATATTCAAACTAAACCATTACACCCAAGCCAAAAAGATAATCTGCTTGAAACAGGAGAATTAATTGTTAGACTTAAACTTATTCCTAATTATGAATTTGAAATGCTTTTACTTTCTTATGCTGATAAGGTGAAGATTATTAACCCAAAATCTTTGAAAGAGAAAATTGCTAATAGGTTAAAAAAAGCTAGTGATTTTTATTTATAGATATTTTAGTGTAATGTTTCTAAATTCAAAAATCCTATATCAGTAATAAAAAAGTTTTTTTTTGAGAAGTAAAAAATAATCCGATGGCACAACCATCGGATTAATTGAGTTTATTTTCTTATAGCTTCAATGCCCGGTAATGCTTTTCCTTCGAGGAACTCTAGCATAGCACCTCCACCTGTTGAAACATAACTTACTTTATTTTCAAGTTTATATTTTTTAATTGCTGCAACAGAATCACCTCCGCCAATTAAAGTAAAACAACCTTTTTCAGTTGCATCAACTAAAGCATTTGCAACTTGAATTGTTCCGTTTGCGAATTTATCCATTTCAAAAACTCCTGTAGGACCATTCCAAATTACAGTTTTCGATTCAGTAATTACTTTTTTGAAAATTTCAATTGTTTTTGGTCCTATATCAAGTCCCATCCAACCATCTTTAATTTCATCAACAGGAGTAACTTGAGTGTTTGCATCAGGTGCAAAATCATCGGCATTTAAAATATCAACAGGAAGGATTAAATTAACATTTAGCTCTTTTGCTTTTTTAACAATGTTATTTGCCATATCTAAATAATCATCTTCAACAAGTGAAGTTCCTATTTTACCACCCCTTGCTTTAACAAAAGTATATGTCATTCCTCCGGCAATAATTAGGTTGTCAACTTTTTCAAGAAGTTTTTCAATTACTGTAATTTTTGAAGAAACTTTTGCACCTCCAAGTATTGCAGTAAGAGGTCTTTTAGGTTCGTCGAGTACTTTGTGTAAACTTTCTAATTCACCTTCAATAACATAACCAAACATTTTGTTTTCAGGGAAGAAATCAGCAATTATTGCAGTTGATGCATGTGCTCTGTGTGCAGTTCCGAAAGCATCATTTACATATACATCAGCAAGTTCAGCAAGTTGTTTAGCAAAGTTTCTGTCACCTTTTTTTTCTTCAGGGTAAAATCTTAAGTTTTCAAGAAGTAAAATGTCTCCATTTTTTAATGATGCAACTTTTTCTTTTACTTCTTCACCAATGCAATCATTTACAAACATTACTTCTTTGCCAACTAATTCTGAAAGTTTTGGGAGTATGTGTTTTAATGAAAATTTTTCATCTTTTCCTTTTGGTCTTCCAAGATGCGACATTAAAATTACTGCACCTGTTTCAGCAATTTTTTTTATTGTAGGAAGTGCTGCAACAATTCTTGTATCATCTGTAACTTCAAATTTATCGTTTAAAGGAACATTAAAATCTACACGAACAATTGCTTTTTTATTTGTAAAATCAAAGTTTGTTATATTCTTCATAATTTAAAATATTTTATTTTTTGTAAAATTAAGAACATAATTTCATAATGCAAATTATGTTTTTGCTTATTGAGGCATTAAATTTGGGAAATTTTTAGAAAAAAGTTTAATTGCAATTGCTAAAAGAATGATACCGAATATTTTTCTTAAAATTGCAATACCCGATTTTCCAATTATTTTTTCAATATATTTAGTAACTTTTAATACTACAAAAACAACAACCATATTTAAAAATAATGCAATCATAATTTCAAGTTCTGTGTAAACAGCTCTTAAAGATAGAAGTGTTGTTATTGAACCTGCACCCGCAATAATAGGGAATGCAAGTGGCACAATTGATGAATTTTCAGAACTGTCACCACTTTTGAATATTTCAATATTTAAAACCATTTCTAATGCAAGAAAAAATAAGATAAATGAACCTGCAATTGCAAATGATGCAATATCAACACCAAAAATTCCAAGAAGTGCTTCTCCTACAAAAAGGAAAAGTGTAAGAATTAAGAATGATATTAAAGTAACCTTAAAAGCATTTATTTGATTACCTTTGTTTTTCATATCAATGATTATTGGTATTGAGCCAATAATATCGATAACGGCAAAAAGAACCATAAAAACCGAAAATATATTTACTATGTTAATAGTCATGACATAAAAGTTAATTTATTGATAATTAGTTGTTTGTTGGCTTTTTCACAAAAGCTGCTTTTAAAAAACGTGCAAATGTCTATATCTTTTTTTATTCTACAAGTTTTTTTTAATTATTTTTTCAAAAAGTTAAAGATATAGTAAATTTTTGATTTTACTTTGTTAAATAAGGAAGGAATAAATTATGTGTTTTATTATTTTATAATTATGTTGTTAAATTAAAAAGCCCTAATTGTTTTTAACAAGAAGGGCTTCTGTCGATTTGTAGAATTAGTGTTATTTTTTTAAATGACTACTGAAATCATGAATTCCCATAGGGTTTTTAATATGTTGTCTTAAAAGATGACTTTCATTTTCAATACTATCAAGCATCATTTTTAAAATGTCTTCAACGCTTAACATGCCTGCAATTTCATTACCGTCAATAATTGGAATGTGCCTAATTCTCCTGTATAGCATAACATTCATTAGTTCTTTAGGCGTATCATCCATTTTACCAATTAGAATATCATCAACATCAGTCATTAAATTGTTAACTGTTTGTTCTTTAAGTCTTTTTCCACTTTTATAGCATTTGTATAAAACATCTCTTTCAGAGAGTATTCCTGCAACTTTGTCTTTTTCATCAAGAACTATTACAGCTCCAACTTTGTTCTCATCCATTATTTTTACTGCATCAAAAGCACTTGTATTAGTTTTTACAGTAAATAAAGTTTTTCCTCTTTGTGCTAAAATATCCGTAATTTTCATAATTATTGTTGTTTTATTTGTTTTTTAAGAAATTGTCAATCCCGTAAGCTGCTTTATGTCCGTTTGCTATACCATGTATAACATCAGGTCCTTGAATAATATCACCACCAACAAATAACCATTTTGCTCCTGATTGGAAGTTTTCATCAACAACAATTCTACCTCTTGGTCCAAATTCAAGTTCAGATTTAATGTCTTCTGTAATATAAGCAATATCCATGCCTTGTCCAATTGATTCAACAATCATATCAGCTTCAAAGAAGTTTTTGTTGTTTTCATCAAATTTAGGATTGAATCGTCCTTCTTCATCAAAAATAGAAAGACATTTATTTACATGAAGCCCTTTAATTTTACCGTTTTCAATTTCAATATATTGAGGTCCCCATCCCGGATTTATAATAGCTTTTTCTTCCCTTGCTTCAATAACTTCTTCAACATCAGCAGGAAGATTTTCTTCACTTTCAAGAGCTGTTGCAATTATTTGAACTTTTCCGTATTTTTGGTTTTGAAGTCTTGCAAGAGAACGTGTAATATCCATTGCAACATTCCCACCACCAATTACAACAATTTTTTCAGCAACATGAATTTCTTTACCTTCGGTAATTTTATTTAATAAATCAATTGCTTGATAAACATGCTCATGGTCTGTTCCCGGAATTCTTGTACTTCTACCAAGATGTAAACCTGTTCCTGCAAATACTGCATCATATTTATCTCTTAATTCGGCAAGTGATATGTCTTTACCAATTTTTGTATTGTATTTTATATTTACTCCAAGTGAAAGTATGTAGTTAATATCTTTATCAATTTGGTCGTAAGGTAAACGATATTCCGGTATTCCGTAACGCATCATACCACCTGCTTTTGCGTATTGTTCATAAATTGTTACTTTGTACCCCATTAATGATAAATAATGTGCAGCAGATAATCCTGCAGGACCTGAACCTATAATTGCAACAGTTTTTCCATTGTTTTCTATTCCATCAGTTCCAAGAATTCGTTTATACTCAGCAGATTCTACTTGGTCGGCAATGTAACGTTTTAACCAACGTATTGATAATGGTTCACCTCTGTGTCCAACAGAACATACAGTTTCGCATTTATGTGTACAAATACGTCCACAAATTTCAGGAAGTGGGTTTGTTTCATATAGAATTTTTAAACCATGTTCCATGTCATCTTCACGAATTGCTTTTATGTATTCAGGAATACCCATGTTTGCAGGACAAGTTGCTATACAAATGCCACATTCTACACATCTGTCTGCCTCTAATTGTGCTTGCTCTTTTGAGTATCCTTTTATTATTTCAATGAAAGAATGGTCACGTTCTTCAGGTGAAAGTTCTTCCATTTTTACACGTTTCTGACCATAGAATTCGTAATTAGGTACAGGTTTTTTCCAACCTAATTCATTTTTGTCCCAAGCTTTATTTTCTGCACCGGGTACAAATCTAAATTCATCAGGATTTTCGGCAACCCAAGTATATTCGTTTGATAATGTTAATGAGCCTGTTGTACAAACATCTACACAAAGTGCACACCAGCAACATCTTCCGTAGTCAACCATAGGTCTAAGACCACTGTCACCATTTTTAGTTTCGTAACCTTTTACAGCAACAAGGTCAATAGCTTCATTTTCACAAATTTCTTCGCAAGAACCACATCCTATACAAGTTTGTAATTCATTTTTATGAAAACCTCTATAACGTTCAGCTCCCGGTCTGTCATTAAATGGATCTTTTATTGTAACAGGTTCATTAAAGACTTTCTTCCAAGCTGTAAATGGGGTTAATATATCTTTTATTGCCATTTTTTTTATTATTAGAAATTTGAATTTTGAAATTTGCAAGTTTCAAATTTCGAGTTTTAAACATTATCTTTCTATTTCCGGTGGACAAGTTTGCAATGAAACCATTATTGAATGAACATCAGCGATATTTGCATTTACTAACATTCTTTCTAATAATGAAATTGCATGTGTATAACTTGGGCCTCTTAAATTAATTCTTCTAGGAGTTTTACTACCATCAGAAACTGTATAAAAACCATATTCTCCACGTGATGATTCTGAACGAACATAAGTTTCTCCTTTGGGAATTTTCCAATGAAGAACATTTGGTGTTGGTGCTTTAATATCGCCTTTTTTAGGCATTTTTGCCATAATCTGACGAATTAAATCAATAGTCATTATAAGTTCTTTTTTACGAACCATTGAACGAGCAAAAATATCTGAATCTTTTTCTGATGTTACTTCAAAATCTAATTCATTATACTTCAAATAAGGATAATCTTTTCTAACATCACGTTTAAATCCTGCTGCTCTTGCATTTGGACCAACAATCCCGTATTTGTCTATCCATGAAGGTTTTATATAGCCAACTCCAATAGTCCTTTTTTTGAAAACTATATTGTTAAACATTAAGTTCTCAATATTTTTTACAAACTCATCAATCTTTTTAAGAACTTCTTCCATTCTTTTTTTGAAACCGTCAGGAAGCAAACCTCTAACACCTCCGGGGATTATATACATGTGATAAACACGTCCTCCTGTAAGTTCTTCAAAAAGGTCAAGAACTAAATCTCTTAAATAAACTCCCCACTGAACACCAACTCCAAGTGAGAGTGTTCCTGCTTGTCCGGGAACTGTTCTTAAAAGAGATTGTAAGCGAGCCATTTCTAAAACCAAAGTTCTTAACCATTCTGCCATTTCCGGAATTTCAATTCCGCTTAATTCTTCGGCAGATTTTGCAAGTAAATATTCGTTATAATCAGGTTCAGCAACGCACATACGAACACAAGTTGGAAAACATTGTATCCAAAGTCTTCTTTCCATAAGTTTTTCAAAACCTCTGTGCAGATATCCTACGTGAGTTTTTGCTTCAACAACTTCGTCGCCACTTATGGTTAATTCTAAAGACATATTTCCGGTAATCCCCGGATGGTTAGGTCCTTGCCAAAGTTTTACAAATTTACCCGAAGACATGTCAATATCTAATTTCCCGTTTTTTTTCTTTTCAGGATATTTACTTCTGTCTGCTTGCCAATTGAATATGTTTTTTTGTTTCTTCATTTTAGCTCATATTTTTTTTCATATACTCTGACGGGTCATTTGTTTTTCTACCCGGTCTTGGGAAATATGTTTTTTCTGCGTATTCTTTTGTTTGAAAATCTCGTCTGTATGGTGGTATATCATTCCAACCTTCCAAAATAAATGATTCGTTAACACGAGGACTTCCGGGGAAGTCAATACCAAACATTTCTTTTAATTCTCTTTGATATGTTGAAACTTGTTTCCAGAGTTTATGTGCGGTTTCCATAGTTGCATTTTCTCTTGAAATAAAAGTTCTTATTGCAACATCAAGTTTCTTTTTAGGATTATTAAGTATGTATGTTAATTGAAATAAACCATCTTCAATCCAATCAACAGCAGTCATTAATACAAAATGTTTGAAACCTAAGTTTTTTTTCATGTGAGTAATAAGAGCAATTGTTTTTTCTTTCTCACAAGTAACAAAGGTTATATTGTCTCTTTGATTTACAATGTCAGAAACTTCAAACCTATTTTGTATGTCTTTTATAATATTTTCCATCTTTCTATTTTAATTATAGCATGTGCATTTTATTATTAAAATATTGAAATTCTACCAGTTATAATCAGGCATATTCCAATCATTAATAATCTTTTTTTGATTTGCTTTATACCAATCAAATTTTTCAGCATATTCATTTGCACCTTCTGCTCTACCTGCTTTTATACGCTCTTTAAGTTTTGCAAAACCTGCAAGAAGTGCTTCAGGACGTGGCATACAACCGGCAACATAAACATCAACAGGAATAAAATGGTCTAATCGGTTAATTGTATTGTAACTATCCCAATACATGCCACCATTAATTGTGCAACTTCCTAATGCTAAAACGTATTTTGGTCCTTGCATTTGCTCGTAAGTTCTGATTACACGTTTTAAAGTTTTAACAGCCAAATATCCTGAAATAATAAACACATTTGATTGTCTTGGAGTAGGACGCATTTGAACACCAAATCTGTAAGCATCAAATCTTGGAGTTACAAGAGGTGGAATTTCAATACTTCCACAACCTGTTCCAAAACCAAGTACCCAAAGAGATTCTGCTCTTGCCCAGTTTAAAAATTTCTCAACAACTTTGTTTTTAGGTTCTCTAACAACAGGTCTGTCTGTTAAAAAATAATCATTTAAAGGATCAACTTTAATTATTGAACCGTCAGGAGCTTCAACTTCTCTTATTTTGTTTTCTTCGTGAAGAAATTTATCGTGATTTTTATTTTCGTTTGTCATTTTATTCAATTCTTACATAAAAATAATAATTGCAATTACTCCAAATAGTAATGGAATTTTTAAAAACCATTGAACTGATTGCTCTATTCTGAAACGTGGGAAAACAACTCCTACAAAAACTGACCAGAAATAGATAAGGAATGATTTTATAATAAGTTCAAGCCAACTTGTTGCTCCACCAAAAAATAAGTTCATAAAAAGAACAGCTTCAACTACATGAAGTATTGCTGCATTAGTTCGTAAAACCCCAAGAAAACTTGAGTGGTATTCTGTTGGTGGTCCAATAGGGATTTCATTTGGTGCTTTTACCAAATTAAATGGTGAATGACCAAATGCTCCTAATAATGAAAGCATTGCAGCAATTGTAGCAAAAGGATTTGTAAATAAAGTCCAATTCATTATTCCGCCTTGTTGAGCTGCAACAATATCAGAAATTGAAAGTGTATGGTATTGAATTGCAAGTGAAATTATTGCAAGTGTCATAGGAACTTCAATTGTTGTAAATTGAGATAAACCTCTACTAATACCAATAGCTGAATAAGGATGAGCTCCTTCACTTGCACCAAGTGCCATACCAAGCATTCCAAAAAATTGAAAATACATTATCAATACTAAGTCGCCTGCAAATGAAAAATTACTAAAATATTCAGAACCAAAAATCATAGGCATAAAAAGGAACATTCCTAAACCTCCTGCAAGTCTGAATACTGGCCCTAAATAAAACATTACTCCATGAGTTATACTATCTCTTAAAGAATAAAGTTTCACTAAATCAATCCAAGGTTGATAGAAAGGAATACCATACCTTCCGGCAATACGAGCACCTATTTTTCTCATTGTTGCACTCATTAGCATTCCCCAATTTAGGACAATGAATAAGCCAAGAAAAACATAAAATAATTTTGTTGCAATATCCATAATAATTAATATTTTCTTTTAAAAATAAACTTGTTGCTGTTTATCTTTGTTTTTTAATTCTAAATTTATTTATGCTTATTTTTTAATTATACTTTTAAAATACTATTAAATAAATTATTACTACGTACATAATAATGTGTAAAGCATAAGTTTGTCCGTTCCCTGTGTAAAGTCTTCTTATGTAACCTGCTGTTCCTGTAACTGCTTCTGAAACAGATTTCCAAAAGTTAGTTATAAAAGGAGCAACCAATAAACCTAATGCTTTGTTATATCCTGCAAACATATTGTAAGAAATATGTGTTGTTTCAGGTCTTTCAGGTCTTTCACCCGAATATACAATGTTGAATTGTTTTACTTTTTTTGCTTTTCTGTTAAGCATAATAAGCCAACCAAGTATTAAAACAAACATAATTCCTATGATTACCATAACTTTGTAACCGCTCCAATATCCAAGGCTTGTGCTTGCAGTTGTTCCTGTCCAATTTAAAGTTTCTGATGGGAAATAACCCGCAATTGCATCTCCAATAGGTTGTAAAATTAAATCAGGACGAGCAGAGAAAATCATAATTGCAATAATCAAAATATAAATAGGAATTATAAACCAAATTGAAATTTCTTTTACATTTCTATGTTCATCTTTTAATTGTCCTAAGAATATTGAGTGAATTAATCTGAAAGTATATAAGAATGCTATTATTCCTGAAAAGAAAACTATTGCTCCTTGGAAATACCATCCTTTAAGAATTACTGCATTATAAAATAACCATTTTCCTGCAAAACCTGACAATGGTGGAACTCCTGATAAAGTTATAATACCAATTAAAACTGCAATAAATGCGAAAGGCATACGACTAATTAAACCTCCCATTTCATACATGTTATGTGTTTTAACACGAAGCACAACAGCACCAATTGCTAAGAAAAGAACAGCTTTAAACAAGAAGTGATTAATTGAATAAGTTATTCCTGTTAACCATCCAAGATGTGTCATAATTGTGAATGCAAATAAAATGTAACCTAATTGACCAATACTTGAATAAGCTAATAATTTTTTAGCATCTTCTTGGAACGATGCAGCAAGGTTGCCTACCAATGCTGTAATTGCACCTAACCATCCAAGTACATAAAGAATAGGATTTGAACCTGCTTTTTCTGCACCCATTGCAATGAATAAAATTATTAAACCAAATACTCCGGCTTTAAGCAGTATTGCAGAAACCATAGGTGAAACATCAGATTCTGCTTCGGCATGTGCACCGGGTAGCCAAATATGTAAACCTACGGTTGCAGTTTTGGTCATAAAACCAATTGCAAGAAGAAGATATATTAAGTTAGCATTTTCAGTAATCATGCTCATTGCTTCTAATGATAATCCTGCTTGTGCATTTACCATTGCAAAACCAATCATCATTAAATATGCTCCTGCAACTGAAAACAGCATGTACGAATATCCATGAGGCATTGAACGTTTTCCTCTTATGATAAGAATGTATGAACCAAGTGTCATTAATTCCCATGCGAAGAAGAATTGCAACATATTTTCAGCTTGAATAATTCCACCTAAACCTGCAAACATAATTAAAGCCGCAGGATAAAAACCTTCACGTTTTCCTTTTGCATAAAAACCTGCAATTAATGTTAAGATGCCTCCGCCAATGAATATTGTTCCGAAAATAAATCTTAATAAGT
>JAADEE010000284.1 GCA_013153575.1 Chlorobiota bacterium | reverse complement strand
AAGAGCTATTATGAAAAAGTATTTTTTCATTAAATTTATATTGATGCTAACAGTCCCTGCGGGTTTTGGAAACCCGCAGGGACTTGATTTTTCACAAAATTAAAACCCATTCAAATCCATAGTTACCGTAGGTATCAGCAATAAAAATCCGAGAATAATTAAGATTATCATAAAAGGTGTAATCCATTTTACCCATTTATCATAAGGAATTTTTGCAACTCCTAAAACACCAATTAATACTCCCGAAGTTGGGGTTATCATATTTGTAAATCCATCACCAAATTGAAATGCTACAACTGTTGCTTGCCGCGAAATACCAATATAATCAGAAAAAGGTGCCATAATAGGCATTGTAATTGCCGCCTTTGCCGAACCCGAAGGAATTACAATATTTATAATGGTTTGAATAACATACATAATTCCTATTGAAGCAATTTTGCCAAAACCTTTCATGCCTTCTGCCAAACTATGAAGTATTGTATCAATAATTTTACCATCTTGTAAAATTATAACAATGCCTCCTGCAAGCCCGACAACCAATGCTGCCGACATAATATCTTTTGCACCATCTAAAAAATGCTTTGTAATTTCATTAGGATTATAATTCATTGCAACACCTGTAAGAAGTCCCATTGCAAGAAAAAGTGTTGCAATTTTCATAATGTACCAGCCGTAACCCATCACTCCTATTATCAAAAATATAATTGTGAATGCCAACAAGTTAAGAATAAAAAAATGTACTGATTTCCTTAAAGAAAAAAAGCTGAATATTGCAAAAAAGAAAGTTGCAATAGGTATCATAGGTGCTGTAAATTCACTTTTACCAATCTTTAAAATTGTTTCTTGATAATTGTATGAAAATAAAACTAATGAAACTAAAATAAATGCAAAAACAAACCATGCACTCTTTGGGGTGTGATATTTTACTTGTTCAGTTTCGTTTCCTGCTCTTTCACGCCAATAAATATCAGTTTCGTAAACAACCGATTTTTTAGGATTTTTCTTAACCCTATTTGCATACCATAAAATATATGTTATTCCTACAAAGTTTATAATCAGCCAAGTAACAATTCTGTATTCAATTCCTGAAAAAAGTGGAAGCCCTGCAATTCCTTGTGCAATGCCAATTGTAAAAGGATTTAAAATTGCTCCTGCAAAGCCTAATCCTGCTGCTACAAAAACTATTGCGACTCCTGTAATTGAATCGTAACCCATTGATATTGCAAGTGGTACAAGTATTACAATAAATGCAATTGTTTCTTCACTCATGCCAAATACTGCTCCAAAGATGCTAAACATTATCATAATCATTGTAAGTACAATATTGTTTACACCAATAGCTTTTAAAAAACTAACTTTTTCAAGTTTTTTTGTAAAATTTAAGAAGGCAAAAATACCAACATCAATGGCTTTACTTTGGTTCATAATCCAAAAAGCACCACCAACCATAAGAATAAAAACAATAATTCCTGCTTGTTTTTCAAAACCTTTAAACATTGCTGCAAAGATTTGCCATGTTTGAGGATTGCTTTCAACATATTCAAACTTTGGTTGAAGAACATCTTCACCATCTATTTTAACAGTTTCATAAACAACTTGTTCTTTGCCTGTTTCAGAGTTTATTTCTTTAACATATTGTCCTCCGGGAACAAACCAAGTTGCAACTGCTGCCAAAATTACTATGTAAAAGATTATTACATATGTGTGTGGTATTTTGTTTTTTTTAAACATGGGGTTTGAATTATAAGTTATGAAATCTTTTCAGCACAACGTTCACCATCAATTGCAGATGAAATTATGCCACCAGAAAAACCTGCACCTTCTCCGCAAGGATAAAGATTTTTAATTTGCGGATGCTGCAAAGTTTCCTTATCTCGTGGAATTCTTAAAGGCGAAGATGTTCTTGATTCTACACCAATAATTACTGCTTCATTAGTTAAAAAGCCTTTCATTTTTTTGCCGAAAATTTTAAATCCTTTTTGTAAGCGTTTTCCAATATGTTCGGGCAACCAAAAATGAAGTGGCGACGAAACTATTCCGGGATGATATGACGTTTCAGGCAAAAATGGGGAAACTTTTCCATTAACAAAATCATTAAGTCTTTGTGCCGGTGCAACTAATCCTTTTCCTCCGTTAAGGAAAGCAGTTTTTTCTAAACTTTCTTGAAATTTTAATCCTGCCAATACTCCGTATTTTTCTTTATCAGGAAAATCTTCTGTTCTAATTTCTACAACCATTCCTGAATTTGCAAATTTTGAATTTCTTCCTGATGGCGACATTCCATTTACAACCATTTCATCAGGAGCCGTGGAAGCAGGAACAATAAAACCTCCGGGGCACATGCAAAACGAATAAACTCCTCTGCCATCAACTTGTGAAACTAAATTGTATGCAGCAGCAGGTAAATAATCGCTTCGAATTTTGCAACTGTACTGAATACTATCAATTAATCCTTGCGGATGTTCAACACGAACGCCCATTGCAAATGATTTTTCTTCAAGAAGAATATCTTTTTTGTACATAAGCTCATAAATATCTCTTGCAGAATGTCCTGTTGCTAAAATTACAGCTTTACCAAAAACTTTATCACCTTTTTGAGTTATTACACCTTTAATTGTGTTATCTTCAATAATAAAATCATCAATGCGAGTTTCAAAATTAACTTCGCCTCCTGCATTAATTATTGTTTCTCTGATTTTAACAATTATACCCGGCAATTTGTTAGTGCCAATATGAGGATGTGCATCTGAAAGAATATTTTTATTTGCTCCGTGAAGTTTTAAAATATCAAGAATTCTATCAACAGAACCTCTTTTTTTTGAACGAGTATATAATTTCCCATCTGAAAAAGTTCCTGCACCGCCTTCGCCAAAGCAATAATTAGAATCAGGATTTACACCTTTATTCGTATTTATAAACTGAATATCTTTTTTTCTTTCGCTAACATCTTTTCCTCTTTCAAAAATAATAGGTTTTAAACCTTTTTCAATAAGTTTTAAGGCTGCAAATAAACCTGCAGGACCTGCTCCAACAATTATAACTTCATCTTTATTTGAAACATTATTTAACTTCAATTCAAATTTTTGCTCTTTTGGAGCTTGTTCTCCCCACCAAACTTCAAGTTGTAAATTTATGGTTACAAACTTCTTACGTGCATCAATAGATTTTTTAAGAACTTTAATTTTAGTTATTTCTTCAACTTTAATTTTAAGAAAATCTGCGGCATCATTTGTATATAATTTTCTGTTTGCTGCTCTTTTTGGTGCTAATTTTAGGGATATTATTTTTTGCATATTTTATTTTTTATAATCTTTAAATAAATGACATTATGGCAATTGCTCCAAAACTAACAGCAATTGTTATTAAAAATCCTATAATTATAGGTTTTCTAAGAAGTTTTCCTCCAAGTATTATTGCATAAGTCATTTTTAATATATTATTACTTGCTGTTGCTAATAATACAGCTTTCACAATTGTTTCTAATGTTAATGTTTTTAATCCATTCTGAAATAAATTAAGAACAAATGGGTCAATATCTGTTACTCCAACTATTAATGATAAAATGTTAATACCTGCATCACCATATTTCTTAACAACAAAATCAGTTAAAACTGAAAAAAACGCAAATAATAACCCAAATACAACTGCTGTTTTAAATTCAAGAGGATTTTTATATTCGTTTTCTTCTTTAATAGCTATATTATCTTCACTTTTCTTATTATAAAAAAGATAAGTAATTAATGCTGTTACTAAAATTAAAACTGAAAAATATGGTAATAATTTAATTGCTATTTGAGGACTAAAAATAAATGCCAGCAACTCTAATCTTAAATACATCATTGAAGTTGCAATAATAATAGCTGCCGAAACTTTAAATGCTGATTTTTCTTCTTTTCCTTTCTTTGCTAAAATAATTGTTGTTGCTGTACTGCTATATAAACCGCCAAGTATTGCCGTAAGTAATAATCCTGCATTAGGAAAAATAAATTTCTTTAAAAGATAACTTATGTATGAAATTGCTGATACTGCAACAATTGCTAACCAAATGTTATAAAATGACAAATTAATTGTTTCAGAAATAGGTTGCTTTGGTAACAATGGTAAAACTACACCGGTAATAACCGTAAACTTTGCAAAAGTTAAAAATTCTTCTTGTCCTATCTTTTCTGAAAAGTTTTTTAATGTTTCTTTTACTTCGGTTAAAACAATAATACTTACAAAAACTAATAAAACTAACCATTTGCTATGCAAATATACTAATGGTGCTAAATTAAATGTTATCATTGCAACAACAATAGTTGTTAAACCAAAATCATTAGTTTTCTTTATTTTAAAATAATATGAAACTGCTAATAAGACAAATAAACTAATTCCTCCTATTATAAATGGTAAAAGATTATCAGGAGAAATTATATATAAAATAAAACCGAAAATACCTATTAAAGTAAATGTTCTATCTGTTCCAAAAAGTTGATGTTTATCTTCACTCGAGTGAACAACTCTTTGCTCTAAACCAATCAATAATGAAAATACTGCAACTAATAAAAAGTTAAGAAAATCAACCGGAAAATATTTTAAGAAATCCATAAATTTATAATTTAAAAAGGTTAATAAAAATACCTAATTATAGCCTAAGGTTGATATAATATTTATCTATCAAAATTTTATATCTAACTCAGGCTATTAAAATTTGCCCAAAATATTTCCGGAATTTAATACATCCTTTAATATTATTTTTTAGGCATTAAAGGTAATTTGTATCTTCTAATTTTATCAAACTGATATAATGCATTTGCAACCGCTCCTGCTGTTGGAACTAAACCTATTTCGCCAATTCCTTTTGCTCCGTAAGGACCTACGGGGTCTGTAACCTCAATTCCTTTAACAACAATTTCAGGTGTTTCATGAGCTTTTAAAACTCCAAGTTTTCTGTATTTATCATGAACAAGGTATCCATCCTTCATAGGCAAATCCTCTGTAAGAGCATAGCCTAAACCCATATGTACGCCACCTTCAATTTGTCCTTCAAAAAGCATTTGATTCATAATTTTTCCTGCATCGTGTGCAGCTACAAATTTGTCAATTTTTCCTTCGTCATTTAATATACAAAGTTGTGCTGCATAACCGTAAGAGTAATGAATAATAGGATTTTCAACATTATCACCGGGTTTATTTGAAAGTGTATATTCAAACTGTCCTCTGTATGATTTTCCGGCAAGTTCTTTTAAGGATTTTGTTTTCAAATCTTCTTTTAATGATTTTGCAGCATTAATAACAGCAAGTCCTACAAGTGCCGTAGCTCTTGATGATGTGGTCATTCCTGTTTTAATTTGTGCTTCTGTATCAACAATAACTTCAATAATTTCAGGATTAATTCCTGTTTCTTCACAAAGGGTTTGAAGTGCCATATTATGAACTCCTTGTCCCATTTCTGTCCAACCATGTTGAAGAATTATTTTATTTTCAGAAACAATATCAATAATAACTTTTGATTCGTCAATCATTCCATTTCCAACACCTGAATTTTTAATACCACATGCAAGTCCTGCATATTTTGCACTATAAAAGTCATCTTTTAATGCTTCAAGACATTGTCTAACTCCTACACCTTGAACAGTTTGACCTGTTGAAGTTTTAAGCCCGTCAACCAAAGCATTGTCCCAACGAAATTGCCAACGGTCAAAATTTCCTTGTTCGCAAATATCATCAATACAACTTTCAAGAGCAAAAGTAACTTGGTTTGCACCAAAGCCACGCATTGCTCCGCAAGGAATATTGTTTGTGTAAACAGTTTTTGCAATCATATCAACATCAGGAATAAAATAACCTCCTGCGGCATGCCCTGCTACTCTTTCAAGAACTTTCATTCCTACGGAAGCATATGCTCCTGTGTCGCCAACTGCATTAAGTTTAAGTGCAACAAGTTTTCCGTTTTCATCTGCACCAACTTCAATATCCATAAAAACAGGATGACGTTTTGGATGCATTCTTATTGATTCTTCACGTGTAAGAGTAATTTTTACAGGTTTGTTTAGCAAGAAAGCAAAAAGTGATGTGTGTCCTTGAATTGTCATGTCTTCTTTACCTCCAAAACCTCCACCGTTAGGAATTAATGTTACTCTAACTTTATCTTCGGGCAATCCAAGTATCATTGCAACTTGTCTTCTATCTTCATAAACTCCTTGCGATTGACTTAAAAGTTCAAGACCTCCTTTACCATCAGGACGTGCAATTGATGCTTCTTTTTCAAGGAAAGCATGTTCAATTCTTTGAGTTTCGTAATGACCTTTTGAAGTGTATTTTGCTTTTTTCATAGCTTCATCAGCATTACCGATTGTAAACTGAACTGTATCAAAATTATTTGGTCTTTCAGGATGAATTCTTTCTGCTTCAATTGCTTTAAAAACATCTGTAACAGGTTCATATACTTCGTATTCAACCTTTATAAGCTCAATTGCTTTTCTTGCAATTTCTTCAGTATCAGCAACTGCTCCTGCTATTACATCTCCAATGTAATGTGTGGTTTCACCTTCATCAATCATTACTGACCAATCTTGCAAAATTAAACCAACTTTTTTCTCACCCGGAATATCTTTTGCAGTAAAAACTCTGTGAACTCCTTCTAATTTTTCAGCTTCGGAAGTATCAATTTTTAAAACTTTTGCTTTTGGATAATCTGAATATTTTATTGCTCCGTATAACATTCCGTCAAGAACAATGTCATCAAGGAATTTACGTTCGCCTATTGCTGTTTCGTATGCTTCGTATTTTGGTTGCGATTCTCCAATTTTTCCTGATGTTTTTCGAAGTTCAAGTTTTCTGCCATCTTTAATTGCTTCAGCAGCAGTTAAAATTCCTTTTTCAATTTTTTTATAACCTGTACATCTGCAAACATGTGATTTTATTGCTTTACGAACTTCATCAATTGTAGGATTAGGATTATCTTGCAAAAGAACTTTTGTTCTGCTTATAAACCCGGGTGTACAGAAACCACATTGCACACCTCCTTCATTTACAAGGGCTTTTGCTATGGTATCTTTAACATATTCAGGAAAACCTTCAGGTGTAAAAACTTCAGCATCTTGCAACTTACTCATTTTAGTAACGCATGAAAGAACTGCTTTACCATTCATTTCAACTGTACATGCTCCACATGCTGCTTGTCCTGAACATCCGTCTTTTACAGAAGTTAAACCTTTATCTTTTCTTATAAAATCAAGTAATGATTTATTTTCGTCACCTTGATAATTAATCGTTTCGTTGTTTAGTTTGAAAGTTATCATATAATATAATTTGCTTTAAAATCTCATTTTCGGCAAATATAATAAAATGAAGTGATACAATAAAACTTTGCCAAAGTTTAAAAACTTTGGCAAAGATATTTTCGTATGTAAAATGTTTTTTTAGTTGATAATATTATAAAGTGTATCTCTTTCGGCAGGAACTCTGTTAGCTTGTTTTATAAACTCAATAATATCTTTACTCGACATTTTTGGATTTTTATCTTCGGCTCCAGCCATTGAATAAATTTTTGTAGTATCGTCAATGGTTCCGTCAATATCATCAACTCCGTATGACAAAGACAGTTGTGTAAGTTGTTTGCCAAGCATAGGCCAGTATGCTTTTATGTGAGCAAAATTATCAAGATAAATTCTTGAAATTGCAAAATTTCTTAAATCCTCGATAGAAGTAACTTCGCCAATGTGAGAAAGACTATTATTTTCTTTTCTGTATTTTAAAGGAATAAATGTATTAAATCCTCCTGTTTTATCTTGCAAATCACGTAGTTTCGACATATGATGAACTCTATGAGCATATGTTTCAATATGACCATAAAGAATTGTTGCATTTGAAGGAAGTCCTACTTTATGAGCGGCTTCGTGAATTTCAAGCCACATTTCGGTACTTGCTTTTTCGTCGCAAAGTTCTTTTCTTACATCAGGATGAAAAATTTCAGCACCTCCACCGGGAATAGAATCAAGACCAAATTCTTTAAGTTTTATAAGACCTTCTTCTAAACCAACTTTTGCTTTTTTTATCATAAATTCAAGTTCCACAGCAGTGAAACCTTTTATATGAATATCAGGAATAATTTCTTTAATTTTTTGCATCATTTCACCGTAGTAGTACAAATCTCGATGAGGATGCACACCTCCAACAATATGAACTTCTGTAACTCCTTTATCTTTGTATGATTTTACTGTTTCAACAACATCATCAATACTAAATTCCCAAGCACCTTCTTGATTTATTTTACGAACATAAGAGCAAAACTTACAGTTGTAAATGCAAATATTTGTAGGTTCAATATGAAAATTTCTGTTGTAATACGTAGTATTACCATGTCTTTTTTCTCGAATATAATTTGCTAAAACACCAAGGTATGAAAGGTCTGCTTTTTCGTATAAGTATAAAGCCTCATCATCAGAAATTCGTTCTTCATTTATAACTTTATCGGCAATTATTTTAAGCTTATCGTTAATATTACTATTATTAAGAAGTGTATTTATATTGTTATTCATTTTTTAAATATAAGTTGTAAGTTTAATGTTAAAAGTTTAAAGTATTATAATTTTTAACATTAAATTTTGTAATTGTAACAACTAAAAATTCATAAATTTTAGTTGTGGCAAATATATAACAAAAAACCTCCGATAATAAATTATCGAAGGTATATTTATACTCAATCACAATAAAAAAAGAAATATTTTTATAAATTAAGCTTTATGTTTAAACTCGTCAGAAACAGTAAGTTTTTTTCTGCCTTTTGCTCTTCTTCTTGCTAATACACTTCTTCCATTTGCACTCTCCATTCTTTCTCTAAATCCGTGTTTATTTTTTCTTTTTCTTTTTGAAGGTTGAAACGTTCTTTTCATGACTTAATATTTATTTTGTCTTTACCGACTTGTTTTTATTCTGTTTTTATTTTCGGACTGCAAAGGTATTATATTTTTTATTTAAACAAAAGAAATATAAACTTTTAATATTTTTTTTCGTTTTTTTATCTTTCTCCTAATTTTAATTTAATATTCTTCTCCTTATTTTCTCTTAAAATTTTGAGAATAATAACATCATTTGGCTTAAATTCTTTTAAATAATCTGAATATTCTTTTAAGGAATTTATTTCTTTATCATTAATTCCTACGATAATATCTTCGGCTTTTAATCCTGCAACATCACCTGCTGAACCTTCAATTACACTTACAATTTTAACTCCTTTGCCTTTATATGAAAATGAAGGAACTGAACCTGTACTTACACGTCTTTGTTTTTTGTCAGTTGTTGTTGCATTATTTTTCCTATTTTCATCAGGGCTTTTGCCTGTATAGTTCATAGGTTTTTCTCTGTCGGCAAGATAGGTAATAACTTCTTTTGCAACTGTTGCAACTTTAACTAAACCTTTGCCATCAATTTTATCATAAGTATCGGTTGGTCTGTGATAATTTGCAGTTGCCCCCGTAAATAATTGCACAGCAGGAATACCTTTCTCAATAAATGCAATTTGGTCGCTTGCATCTAATTCTTTTTCAACAACTTCGGTTTTTACACCTGTTGTGTAATCTGTTCCCATAAAAATAAACTTCCACTCTTTTGCTGTGTTTCCGTTAAGGACTAAAAGTTTTTTATCAAACAAACTTCCGTCGGTATCAATATTTACATTTGCAAAAATATTTCCACTAAAATAATCTTTGCTATGCTGAACATAATATCTTGAACCGATTAAACCTGCTTCTTCTGCCGTGCAAGCAAGAAAAACAATTGTTCTTTTTGGCTTTACGGTTTTCGACATTGATTTTGCAAGTTCAATAATTATTGCAACACCACTTGCATTATCGTCTGCTCCGTAATGAATTTTGCCTTCGTTTCCTTTGCGAACATCAGGCCAGCCAAGTCCTAAATGGTCGTAATGTGCTGAAAGTATAACTGTTTCATTTTTTAGTTTTGGGTCTGTACCCGGAATTATGCCTATTACATTTGTAAGATTTATTTTTCCTTTATCTTTAAAAGTATATGTAAACTTCTGAAAATAAGAACCGTTTTTTATAGGTTTTAAACCTGCTTCTTTAAACTTGCCGGCAATATATTTTGCAGCAACTTCTAATTCCGGTGTTCCTAATC
>JAADEE010000048.1 GCA_013153575.1 Chlorobiota bacterium | reverse complement strand
CCCATAAATCAATATTTGCTATCGGTGAATTTTCGGCATAATTGTAAGGAGTAACCCAAACAAATGTATCGGCAAGTGCGTCAACTCCCGTAAACCTGCCGAGTTGTGCATCATAAAACCTCGCACCGTAGTCGTACCAATCCAAACCGAAGTCTTCTTGCAGTTCTTTGCCGTTGTAAAGATACTTATTTTTTTCGTAACTTTTATTCCCCGATGTATAATTTAATCCATTCATTGTCATTCCGAAAGGATAATAACTATCTTCTTGCATAATTTCTCCCGTTTCATCAAATGTTACACGTACATTTCCTAAATGGTCAGTTATATTATAGTATCTTGTATAATCTCTTGTAACAATTATTTCAGGGAACTCACCTCCTCCATAACTTACAGATGTTTTAACATCTATTTTTCCATAATCGGTTAATATATATTTTAATTCTGTGTCTTCATATACAAAATTTCCAAAATAATTAGTTCTTGATGTTCCTCCATTTTCATATATTTCTTTTGCTATTTTAACTCCTGCTGCATCGTATATATATCTGATTCCTGTGCTTTTATTGTAATTAATATCATTAAAAATCATTTTAGAGTAGAAATTTTAAAGTTTTTTATATTACTCCAATATCTTACAAATAAGTTTTCACAAATTAACATTCACCACCAAGCAAATTTTAATATTTCAAATATTGAGACACTTTATAAAAAAAAGTAGCAAGTCGATAGCAAAAATATGGATTTATTTTAAATAAAATGGAATGATTTAAAAAGTAAGCAAAACATACAAAAAGAAAAAAGCCACATTTTTAAAGAAAAATGAGGCTTTTTTGATAAGATTAACTTATCTTGAAAATTTATTAAGTGGGCGATACAGGAGTCGAACCTGTGACCCCTTGGGTGTAAACCAAGTGCTCTGAACCAACTGAGCTAATCGCCCGATATTTTTTGAACTTTACCTTTTCAAGAGTTAACTCCTTCAAAGCGGATGCAAATGTAAAATCATTTTTTTATTCCACAAAAAAAAATGCGTTTTTTTTCAAAAAAAATTTCTTATGCCAACAAACATATCTAAAAAATTAATTTAGACACTTAAATACATTAGATTTGTAATAAATTCAAAAACAAAAATCATGGCTAAAATAACAAAAGAAGACGCTTTAAAGTATCACTCAGAAAACAGACCGGGAAAAATTGAGGTAGTACCAACAACACCACATGCAACTCAAAGAGACCTAGCTCTTGCATACTCACCCGGAGTTGCTGAACCATGTTTAGAAATTGAAAAAAACGAAGATGATGCATATAAATATACTGCAAAAGGTAACTTGGTTGCTGTTATTTCAAACGGAACCGCAGTACTTGGCTTAGGTAACCTTGGAGCTCTAGCAGGAAAACCTGTTATGGAAGGAAAAGGTTTACTTTTTAAAATTTTTGCTGATGTTGATGTTTTTGATATTGAACTTGATACTGAAGATATCGACAAATTTGTAGAAACAGTAAAAATAATGGCTCCAACTTTTGGAGGTATTAATCTTGAAGATATTAAATCTCCTGAATGTTTTGAAATTGAAAGAAGGCTAAAAGAAGAACTTGACATTCCTGTAATGCACGACGACCAACACGGAACAGCAATAATTTCTGCAGCAGGTGTTGTAAATGCTGTTGAATTTGCAAACAAAAAACTTAAAGACATAAAAATGGTAGTCAGTGGTGCAGGAGCATCTGCAATGGCATGTACAAAACTGATTATGTCACTTGGTGTAAAAAAAGAAAACGTTGTAATGTGCGACAGTAAAGGAGTTATTAACCAAGAACGTACTGACATAAATAAATACAAAAAAGAATTTATAACAAAACGCAAAATAAAAACACTTGCCGAAGCAATGAAAGGGGCTGATTTATTTTTAGGTTTATCTGTTAAAGATACAGTATCTAAAGATATGGTGAAATCAATGGCAAAAAATCCTATTATTTTTGCAATGGCAAATCCTGATCCCGAAATAAGCTACGAAGATGCAAAAGATGCAAGAGAAGATGTACTTATGGCAACAGGACGTTCAGACTATCCAAATCAAGTTAATAATGTTCTTGGATTTCCTTTTATCTTTAGAGGAGCATTAGATGTTAGAGCAACAGGAATTAATGAAGAAATGAAAATTGCAGCTGTTTACGCAATTGCAAATCTTGCAAAAGAAGATGTTCCTGAAGAAGTTAGTAATGCTTACGATGACACAAAACATTTTGTTTACGGAAGAGATTACTTCATACCTAAACCTATGGATCCTAGATTAATTACCAGAGTTTCTATAGCGGTAGCAAAAGCTGCAATGGAATCAGGAATTGCAAAAAAGCCAATTAAAGATTTCAAAAAATATGAAGAAGAGTTAATACAAAGAACAAATTCAGGAGACAAATTAGTTAGAAAAATTTATACTCAAGCAAAAACAAATCCTAAAAAGATAATTTTTGCAGATGCCGACAATTACAATGTTCTTAGAGCAGCTGAAATTACTATACATGAAGGTTTTGCAAAACCAATATTACTTGGACAAAAAGAAAAAATATTAAAAATAATTGAAGAGTATAAACTTAATGATTTATTAGAAAAAGCTGTAATAATTGAGCCATATTCAATTGAAGAAAGAGAAAGAAGACAAAAGTATGCTAAATATTTTTATGAAAAACGAAATAGAAAAGGTGTTCAATTTAATGATGCAAACAAAAAAATGTATAATAGTAACTATTTTGGAGCAATGATGATTGAACATGGTGAAGCTGATGGTTTTATCGGAGGGTATGCAACAAAATATGCTGATGCCATTTCTCCAATTCTTGAAGTTATAAAATGTGCTGAAAACATTTCTCACATTGCAGGTATGTACGTTGTTCAAACAAAAGACAGACCAATGTTTTTTGCTGACACTACCGTGAACCGCAGACCTGATGCTCAAACACTTGTTGAAACAACTCTTACCGTTAGCAGAACTATAAAATGGTTAGGTGAAAAACCTGTGATTGCAATGCTTGCATTTTCAAATTTTGGAAACACCCAAGGAGGAAGTCCTGAGCGTGTTCGTGAAGCTGTTAAAATTTTACATAAAGAACATCCTGACATTATTGTTGATGGAGAAATGCAAGCAAATTTTGCTTTAAATCAAGAACTTAGAGATGAACATTTCCCTTTCTCAAAACTAAAAGAAAAAAATGTTAATACTTTAATTTTTCCTAACTTAAGTTCTGGAAATATTGCTTATAAAATGATGCAAGAAATGGGTGGTGCTGAAGTTTTAGGTCCAATCCTTTGCGGAACAAAAAGACCTGTTCACATTGTTCAACTTGGTGCATCTGTTAGAGAAATTGTTAATATGGCTGCAATTGCTGTTGTTGATGCTCAAAATCCTTCTAACAGGTTTTAGTTTTGAAATTTGATTTTTTAGTGAGGGTGTGAATAAATTTATTAAAATTATAAGTTTTTAAAACCATAACTTATATTTAATTAAACAATTCACACCCTCACTTTTTTAAAAGAATAATCTTATTCAATTAACATCACAAAGGAATATTGCTATGCTTTTTCCTTGGTAAAGTATCAACTTTATTTTCAAGCATTTTAAAACCTCTTATTAATCTTGCTCTGGTATCCTCAGGTTTTATAACTTCATCAACATATCCTCTTGCTGCTGCAATGTATGGGTTTGCAAACATTTTATTATACTCGTCTTCTTTTTCTTTAAGTTTCTTTGCAGGATCTTTTGCTTCCTTAATTTCTTTTTTAAAGATAATTTCTGCCGCACCTTTAGCCCCCATTACAGCAATTTCGGCAGTTGGCCACGCAAAGTTTAAGTCTGCCCCAATATGTTTTGAATTCATAACATCATAAGCTCCTCCGTAAGCCTTACGAGTAATTACAGTAATTCTTGGTACGGTTGCTTCTGAAAATGCAAATAATAATTTTGCTCCATTAGTTATAATTCCATTCCATTCTTGGTCAGTTCCCGGCAAGAACCCAGGAACATCTTCAAAAACTAAAAGAGGAATATTAAAAGCATCGCAAAAACGCACAAATCTTGCTCCTTTTTTTGAAGATTCAATATCTAAAACTCCTGCCATTGACATAGGCTGATTTGCAACAACTCCAATACTTCTTCCTGCCAAACGAGCAAAACCTACAACAATGTTTTCTGCATAATCTTTATGAACTTCATAAAAAGATTCTTTATCTATAACTTTGTAAATAACTTCTTTAATATCATATGGTTGATTAGGATTTTCAGGAACTATTGAGTTTAACACTTCATTAGCCTCATCACTTGTATCATATTCCACAACAGGTGTAGTTTCTTCACAATTTTGAGGAACATAACTTAATAATTTTTTAATTTGCTCAATTGCATCAACATCATTATATGCAGTAAAATGTGCTACACCTGATTTTGTAGAATGTGCACTTGCTCCACCAAGCTCCTCAGAGGTAACTTCTTCATGAGTAACAGTTTTTACAACATTTGGTCCTGTTACAAACATATATGATGACCCTTCAACCATAATGTTAAAATCGGTAATTGCAGGAGAATACACAGCACCTCCGGCACATGGTCCCATAATTGCAGAAATTTGAGGAACAACACCTGATGCTAATGTATTTCTGTAAAATATATCGGCATAACCACCCAAAGAAACAACTCCCTCTTGGATTCTTGCACCACCTGAATCATTTAAGCCAACAACAGGTGCTCCGTTTTTCATTGCCAAATCCATAATTTTAACAATTTTTTCGGCATGAGCTTCTGCAAGTGAGCCTCCAAAAATTGTAAAATCTTGCGAAAAAACATAAATTAATCTTCCATTTACAGTTCCGTAACCTGTTACAACACCATCACCTAAAGGAACATTTTTATCTAATCCAAAATCATGAGAACGATGCTTTACAAATCTACCTAACTCTTGAAATGAGCCTTTATCCATAAGCAAATCAATACGCTCTCTTGCAGTAAGTTTTCCTTTTGCATGTTGTTTCTTAATTCTTTCTTCTCCTCCACCCTGCAATGCTTCTTTATTTGTTTCTTCTAACTTTATGAATTTTTCTTTATTTATCATTGTAACAGTATTGTTTTATATTTTTCCAACAAATATAAAAAAAACTCCCGAATTTTACTATTAAAATTCAGGAGTTAAATAATTAAGCTATTAAATAAATATTAACCTTCAGCAATAAATTTCTTAAATGCTTCATTAAGTTTAGGAACAACATCAAAGGCATCTCCAACAATACCATAATCTGCAGCCTCAAAGAAAGGAGCATCTGCATCAGTATTTATACAAACCATTACTTTTGAACCGTTTACACCTGCTAAATGCTGTACTGCTCCTGAAATACCAACTGCAATATAAAGGTTTGGAGCAACAACTTTACCAGTTTGCCCAACATGTTCGTCATGCGAACGCCAACCTAAATCACTAACAGGTCTTGAACAACTTAGTCCTGCACCAAGTATTTCTGCCATTTCTTCAATCATTCCCCAATTTTCAGGACCTTTTAAACCTCTTCCTGCTGAAACCAAAATTTCTGCATCGGTAACTGAAAGTTTTCCTGTATTTTTAACAACTTCAACAGGTTTTACTGAATATGAATTTGCTGGAATTTCTGCTGTAAAATCTTCAATTGCTATATCTGTTGGGTTTTCAACAATCTTATATGAATTTTGAGATAGAGTAACAACTTTTACATCTGAATTTACAACAACATCAGCAAATGCTTTTCCTGAAAAAGCTCTTTTCTTAACAGTGAAAGGTGATAATGAAGATGGTATTGCAACAACTGCTGCTGCAAGCCCTGCTTCCATTTCAACTGCTAATCTTGGAGCAATTGCTCTTCCTGAAGGATTATTCCCAAAGATTATTACATCTGCATTGTTATTTTTTGCAACTTGCTGAATAACTGCTGTATATGCTTGTGCAGAAAAATCTTTTAATTCAGGATTTACTACTTTAAAAACTTTTTTTGCTCCGTATTTTCCAAGTTCTTTTAAACTTGCTTCATCAACATCGCCTATTGTTACTGCAATAGCATCAGTTCCTTGTTGCTTTGCTATTTCTACACCATACGAAATTAATTCGTAAGATGATTTTTTAAATTTCCCATCGAAATTTTCTGTATATATTAAAACTGCCATTTTTTTTATTTTTGAAATTGATAATTTGTAAATTTTAAATCACTAAGAAAAATATCTTTTAGATAACTTTTGCTTCTTCGTGAAGTAATCTAACAAGTTCCTCAACATTATCAGGAGAAACCATTTTACATGCAGGTTTTGCTTCAGGAAGGTAATGTTTTACAACTTCCGTAAGTTTGTTTTGCTCAACTGGTTCAACAACTTCTAATTTTTTTCTTCTTGCCATCATAATTCCTCTCATATTAGGGATTCTTGGCTCTTTTGCAAAACCTTTCCCTGCACTTACAACAAATGGAAAACTTGCTTCTAAAACTTGTTTCCCTCCATCAATTTCTTGTTCTAATTTAATTTTATCCCCTTCAACCTCAAACAACGAAGCTCCTGAAACAGAAGGTATATCTAAAAATGCACCAACCATTCCTTCAACTTGACCGCCATTGTAGTCAATTGATTCTTTTCCTGTTACTATAACATCATACTCTCCATTTTTGAAAACTTCTGCAATTTGCTTTGCAACAAATGCTGCATCTGTTGGCTCTGCATTTACTCTTATTGCTTCATCAGCTCCCATTGCAAGAGCTTTCCTTAATGTAGGCTCAGTTTCCGAAAGTCCAACATTAATTGCTGTTATATGCATATCTGTTCCTGCATCTTTTATGTCTAAAAGACGAGTTAATGCAAGTTCTTCATACGGACCAACAATATATTGAATATCTGTTGTATCAAACTTTGTATCACCATCTGTGAATTTTACTTTTGAGGTTGTATCAGGTACATGACCAATACATATAAGTGCTTTCATATGAAATTATTTTAATAATGTTAATAAATCAAAATATCTTATGCAAACATAATAAATTTTTCTTGTTTTTCAAATTTTATTTTTTTCAGGATATAAAAAAACCGCTTCACATAATCAAATGTAAAGCGGCTATAATTTTGAAAAATTAAAATTATTCAGTAATGGCTTTATTGCCTCCTGACAATTTTGCTTTTAAAGCTGCAAGAGCATCAGAACCACTACCCGATGTACTTTCTAGTACACTGTCAATTTCTTGATCTATGCTTTGATTTTCAAAAGCAATATCTGCATAAGATTCTGCTAAAGCTTCGTCTTGCTCAACTTTATCTTTCATTCTTTCAAGCATTGCAACAGTACTATCTGCATCAATATTTGCTAATTGTTTATTAACTGTTTTAGTTGCTTTACTAACTTTTGCACGAGCTTTTAAGATTTTAGCCTCATTTTCCCATGTTCTAATGTGTTTTTTTAATCTTTCAATTGTAGCATCAAGTTTTGCAACTTGCATATCATAAGTTTTTTGTGTTTTTAAGGAAGTTTGCAAATTACCTGCAGCTTGTTCTTTTTCTTCTAAAGCAGCAGTTGCTAATCTATCTGCTTCCGCAGGATCAATTGCTCCGGATTCTGCCCTTTTTATTAATGCAATTGCTTTGTTCTCATATTCTTTCATTTTATTTCTATACCTGTTTGCATCATTTTTTGCTCTTATTGCAAGTGCTTTTACTTCTGCCAAAGCTTTAATACTTTCCTCTAACTTACCTTTCATTTCTCTAATGCCTTGCTCTGTCATTTTTGTTGGATCTTCTAAATAATCCAATGCTGCATGTGCTTCTGCTTTTCCAATCCTAAATAATCTACTAAAAAATCCCATTTTATTTTTATTTAAAGTTTATAATTATTTTTCTTCAAAAGTGATAAATTTATTTCTAAATGCCAAAAATATTGGCATTAATTATTTTATTTAATATTTCGCCCATAAAATTTGTTTTATAAAAAAAGAGTTGTATATTTGCAAAGAATTTAAATTTGTAATCATTACAATTATGTTTTCAATACAACAAATATCTGATAGATTATTAGAAAAAGACATTAAACCATCATTTCAAAGAATAAAGATTTATGATTTCTTACTAAAGAATAATATTCATCCAAATATTGAAATGATATATAATAACTTAACTAAAGATATACCAACATTATCAAAAACAACAATATATAACACCCTTAAAAATTTTGAAGAAAAAGGTTTGATTATAAGTGTTAATATCGACGAAAAAGAAATAAGATATGACGCAAGACTTATTACTCATGGGCACTTCAAGTGTGTAAAATGTGGTGAAATATATGATTTTGATTATAACCATGACAAACTAAAAATTAAAGGATTACCTGATTTTGAAATAAAAAAAACAGACTTAAACATAAAGGGAGTTTGCCCTAAATGTAAATAAAATAAATAACTCAAAACAATAAAATGAAAAGTATTAAAGGTAGTAAAACTGAACAAAACTTATTAAAGGCTTTTGCCGGAGAATCACAGGCAAAAATGCGTTATGAGTACTTTGCAAAACAAGCAAAAAAAGAAGGGCTAGAGCAAATTGCAGCAATTTTTGAAGAAACAGCAATTAATGAAAAAGCTCATGCTAAAAGATTTTTTAAATTTCTTGAAGGAGGGATGGTTGAAATTACAGCAATGTATCCTGCAGGAAAAATAGGAACAACTCTTGAAAACTTAAAAGCTGCAGCAGATGGTGAAAACGAAGAATGGGTAGATTTATATCCTGAATTTGCAAAAGTTGCAGAAGAAGAAGGATTTAAAGAAGTTGCCACTGCATTCAAGTTAATTGCAAAAGTTGAAAAGCAACACGAAGACAGATACAGAAAACTTTATAAAAATTTAGATGAAGGACATGTATTTGAAAGAAATGGAAAAATTTATTGGAAATGTAGAAACTGTGGTTATGTACACGAAGGAGAAAAAGCTCCTAAAATGTGCCCTGCATGTTTACATCCTCAATCTTATTTTGAAATAAAAGAAAGTAACTATTAAAACACTTTGCCTTAACTATAACCTAACAACATACGAAAATAACAAAACAAAATAATTATTAACTAAAAAAAACTCAACAAAATGGAAGAAATAAAAAGAATGCCATTATTAGGCGACGATTTCCCACAAATGGAAGTGCAAACAACACACGGAACTATTAATTTACCGGGCGATTATGCAGGAAAATGGTTTGTATTATTCAGTCATCCTGCTGATTTTACACCGGTATGCACAACTGAATTTATAGCATTTCAACAACGTTATGACAAATTCAAAGCACTAAATACAGAACTAATAGGTTTAAGTGTTGACCAAGTTTTTGCACATATAAAATGGGAAGAATGGATTAAAGATAATATGAATGTAGAAATTCAATTTCCTATAATTGCAGATACAGGAAAGGTTGCAGAAGAATTAGGACTTATACATCCGGGGAAAGGCACAAATACTGTAAGAGCCGTATTTATTGTTGACGACAAAGGAAAAATTAGAATTATTTTCTATTACCCACAAGAACTTGGTCGTAATATGGACGAAATTCTAAGAGCTGTTGAAGGTATGCAAATATCAGATAAAAACGGAGTTGCAATTCCTGCAAACTGGCCAAATAATGAAATTTTAAAAGATAGAGTTATTGTACCACCTGCAACAAGCACAGAAATGGCAAAAGATCGCCTTGAAAAAGCAAAACAAGGAGAACATGAATGTTATGACTGGTGGTTATGCCATAAAGAATTATAGTTTTTTCATAAATTTTAATTAAATAAAAACCTGCTTTCAGCAGGTTTTTATACTTTTGCACAAATGCAAAAAAAGAATTTTTCAATAAAAGATATTTTCAGTATAAAAAACGAAAAGCAATTTAATAACATTTGCTTACAAGTTTTTGAACATCAATACAATTACAATGATGTTTATAAAAGATATGTAAATAAACTAAACATTGACAAATCCAAAATTAAGCATTATACAGAAATACCATTTTTACCTATTGATTTCTTTAAAACACACAATATTATATCTTCAAATAAAGAAATTCAAACAACTTTCAGAAGCAGTGGTACAACAGGTGTGACAACAAGTGAGCACCACATTACAGACTTAACTTTATATGAAAAAAGTTTC
>JAADEE010000274.1 GCA_013153575.1 Chlorobiota bacterium | reverse complement strand
TCCTATTCCTTTAATTAATTTTAAATCATCTTTTTCGGCTTCTCCTGCTATTCCTATTCTTGTAAAATCAACTTTTTCGGCTTTTGCTTTAATTCTATTTAAAGCTTCGTCTTCTTTTGACATTTTAGTGTTTTCCTTATCTCCGTTATCATCTGCACATTCTTCTACATCAATTTCTTTTTTTGCTAAATTTACATCTGCAACAATTAAATTACCTTGACATTCTACTAATAATTTTTCTATACTTTGCTTATCTGCTTCAAGTTTCTTTAATTTTGTTTGGCAATCTATAAGTTTTTCTTCTTGTTCTGATAATTCAGTTTGAAGTCTATTGTTTTTATCTTCTAATGATATTATATAAGTTTCTAACTTCCTTATAATATCGTTTTTCCAAAACCAAGCAATTAAAAAACCTATAATTGCAGCTACTAATAGCATTACGACAATTTCAAAAATGTGACCTCCCATATTATTTATTTTTTAGTTATTTTTATAATTACTCTTCTGTTTTTTAACCTTCCTTCTTCTGTTTCGTTTGATGCAATAGGATTTGCTTCACCCATTGTTTTTACAATAAATACTTCTTGGGCAATACCACTTGCAACTAATTTATTTTTAACAAAGTTTGCTCTTTTCTTTCCAAAATATAAATTAGTTTTTTCACTACCTGTATTATCGGTATAACCTGTTATTTCAACATAAAAATCAGGATTATTTGAAAGAAAATCACTTAATTCATCGGCAAACTTTTTGAAATCATCGTCTATTTTATTTGAAGTAGAATTTTTAGGAAAATTATACATAGTATAACCTTGCAGAAGTTCTTCTTTAAATTCTTCTTTTTTTGCAATATTATCATCATCTTTAAGTGATAAAGTATCTGCACTAATTTTTAAAGTGTCTTTTATTTCTTCTTTTATTTTAGGCGGGATTTTATTTTCCGATATAATTTCTTTTGTCTGTTTTTTTTCGCAATCTTTTTTTATTTTGCAAACATACCAGTAAGTTGAGCCAGACATCCAAACTAATAGAATAGCAGAGAAAAAAGCTGATGTTTTGTTCATAATGCAGAATATTTATATGCAATTATATAAAAAATATTTGGAAATTCCAAATATTTTTAAACATCTGACTATTTGACTGTTAAAAACGAAATAAAATATATTTTTATTATTTTTTTCTCCAAGTTAAGCCAAGAAAAGTTAAAATGCTGCCTGTTACAAAGAAATGAAAATTATCAATTAAAGTTTCTTTAAAGTTTCCTTTTCCTGCCAAAAGAACAATTATTCCTGAAAGCAAAAAAACAATTCCTAAAATTAACATAAATATTCGAGCTATTTTAACTTGTTTTTCTGTCATTTAAAGAGTTTTTAAATATTCATTTTTTATCCAAGCTTTTTTTCCATCGGTAAGTTTAATTTCTGCCCAAGCTCCATTTTTATTTTCTATTTCAACTTTAAAGCCTTCATAAACTTTAAATAAGGTATTTGATTTTTCATCAGGTGAACTTTTTGCATCTGCCTCATTTTCAATAACTATTGCAATATTATGAGAATTTAAAACTTGTGTTTGATATTGCATAAATATCATTGAAGATATTGAAAAGAACAAAATAATAATTGATACTAAAAAGTATAATTTCTTTTCTTTTGAGGTTTGAGATTTTATATAAATGAAAAATGTTACTAAAAATACAATAAATAAAAATAATGCTAAATATGCCCAAAAATTTGCCGATGCAAAAAATATTAAATCTTTAAAGAAACTTGCTATTGCATTTTGTGGAAGTATTGCAGGACGATTTTTAACTCGTAAATTTGCTAAATCTAAATTGTATTTTGCATCTTCATTACTTGGGTTCAGCATTAATGCTTTTTCATAATAGTAAATACTTTCGCCTATTTTATTAAGTCGGTAGCAAGTATTTGCCATATTATAAAATAAATTTTCTGAAACATAATTTGCATCAATAATTTCTTGATACAAGTTTAAAGCATCTTCAAATTTATTTTGAGAATATAATTCATTTGCTTGTTTGAATTTTTGCTCAAAATCTTGATTCCCTGAAAAAACAGGAAAATTTATAATTATTATGGATATTATGATTATTATTTTTTTCATTGTATCTAATATTTTCTTAAATCAGATTTGCTAAATCTTTAAGATTTAGAAAATCTTCCTATCTTTATTATAAACTAGCTTCTAACTCATTAATTAAACTTTCGGTTTCTTTATAAATATTTTCGGGTTTTGCTTCCTCTCCTGCGGGACTATATTGTGCATATCCGCAAAGTTCAACAACATTTAAAAGTTTACTTATTAATTCTTCTGAAATATTTCTTTCTTTAAGCAAAGTTTGAATACTTTCGTTAGTAAGCTCATCAGAATTTACTGACATTTTATCACTTAAATATCCCCAAATACTTGTTAAAATTTCTTTATAAAACTCTTGATTTTTGCCTTCTTTCATAAATTTAAGTGCAGTTTTTAGTCTTTTTTGCGAAACTTTTCCTGCATTTTTTTTCTTAACTTTAACTACATCTTTGTTTGCCTCAATATTTTTCTTTCTGATAATTAAAAAGATAACATAAAGCAAAATTATACTTGCAAGTGTTAACCAAAATGCAAATGAACCCGCAAAACCTGTTCCTGCTTTTTTAAGTTTAAGATTATTTGTTTTTATAAAACGAATATCTTTTTGTGTTGAATTTTTAGAATTTTCAACAGTAGGAACATAGGTTGACCCTTTGCCAACATTTAAAATAATTTCTTTGCCATAGGCTGTTTTATATTGTTCTGTTTCGGTATCGAAATAGACAAATTCAAATGGTTTTATTGTGTGTGTACCGGGTTTATTGCCAACAATTATATAATCAAACTGTCTTTCGGAATATGCTCCGTTTTCAGAATATTTTTCAGTTTTTTCAACTTGTGGTTTAAAATGCTCAATGCCTTCCGGAAGTTGCAATTTAAGTTCGTTTAAAAGATATAAATTTCCTTTTCCTGCAACAGTAATTCTTAAATTTGCACTTTCATCGGTTTTAATGTTCGTGTTATCAATTTCGGTTTCAACTTCAATATTTGTTCCTGTTACACCCGAAAAATTTTCAGGAACAGGTTGCGGTAAAGGACGAACTGTTATTGTTTGTTTTTTTGTACTTAATCTTTTGTTTATCAACTTGTAATGGTCAACTATATTGCCAAAGAAATCTCTTGCTTTTCCGTCTTTCTTTTTAAGTTGAACTTCAATAACATAAGGCGAAATTGTATAATTACCGGGATTTTGCGTAAACAAAAGAATTTGTTTTAAAAGTGCAACTTGGTAAATTTTTCCGCCAACTTCTTCATTTCTGAAAGAAATCTGACGAGGTGCTTTAAGCTCTTCTGTCCAGAAATTATCGTAGTTTGGAAACTTAACTTCTGAAATATTCTGAAAATCTTTGCGAGTATAAAGTTTTGTTGTTGCAATTATATAATCTCCTTTATAAAGATTTGTTTTTGAATAAGTTGTCTTAATAAAAATATCACTACTTGGTGTATTTTCTTTTTTCTTTTTAGAAGAATTATTATTTGCAACATTATTTTGTGTTGTATTTATTTCTTCACCTATAACCTTAATTTTAAGAGGGTTTGATTTATATGTGTTTCCATCAACTATAACTTCTGCCGGTGGAATTGTGTAAGTTCCCGGTTTCTGACAAGAAACATTATAAGTATATGAATTTGAGATATTTCTTGAAATTTTACCGTTTATAATACTTGTTGATGAAGATGATGAAGTATATGGTCCTGCAAGAACTTCAAAATCTTTTAAATCAGGCGGTGTAAAATTATCAGCATTATCATTCAACTTGTATGTAATTTGAAAAACTTCACCTGCCTCAACAACTTTTTCAGAACTTGCAATAAACTTAATATCTTTATTTACAGATGTTTTCTGTTTAGTTGGTTGTTTTGTTAATTGCTCAAAAATATTTTCCGGTTTACTACTTTCTTCTTCATTTTCATTACATGAGTAAGTAGCAAATATGATTATTATAAACAGTATTTTAATAAGTTGTTTCATTCTTTTCAATAATAAATAAAATAGTCAAAAGTTAATTTAAAGTCTTGAAGTTCCTTCAATATCTTTGCCTTTGTCCTCATTAGGATTGTGATATTTGCCTTCAATAACAATTATATCAACAGGGTTTGAATAATAAAATTCGCCATTAATTTTGACTTCGGCAGGTTCTATGGTTTGAGTTCCGCTGACGTCATCTTTTGCACGTAAAAAATATGTGTAAGTTACCGAAACAGTTTTTTCCATATGCCCATTTGTAAAATTTATGCTTTGTTGCATTGATGTACTTGGTCCTGTAATAACTTCAAAATCTTCAAATTCAGGTAAAGTAAACTTGTCGAAGTTTTGGTTTATTTTATATTCTAACTTAAATGGTTCGCCTATCATTACTGCATCTTTTGAAATTGATGCTTTAAACTCAACTTGTGCCTTTAATGAAAAACTTGCACTTACTATTATTGATAAAATTAAGACTAGATTTTTCATAATTTATATATTTTTAATTTATTGTTTACTTCCTTAAAAAACGCTTTTAGGTATTGAAGACGCTAAAAGGTTAGTTTGTGCAATTTTTTTTACCAGTCCTTTTCAGTTTTTATTTTTTGACCTTTTGCTTTTTTTGCATTTGCTTTTTTTAATGTTTCTTTTTCTTGCTCTTCCATATATTGCAATAGTCTTTTTGCATCGGCATCAGACATTTTCATTGCTTTTGGAATTGCATCCGGGTCTTTATTATCCGGTATGCCATCATTATCACTGTCGGTATCTCTATAATCAGGTATGCCATCTTTGTCGGTATCTTTTGGATGTTCAGGGTCGTTTCCTGCTTCATAATTGTCAGGAATACCATCATTATCACTATCTGTATCTTCAAAATCTTTTTTGCCGTCATTATCGGTATCAGGATTTTGTTGCTGATTTGCTTGGCTTTGATTTTTTTCTACATTATCAGGAATACCATCATTATCACTGTCTTTATTTTTGCCTTGGTCTCTATCTTTATTTTGCTTATCTCCTTGATTTTTATTTTCCTTATCTTCGTTATTTTGTTGTTTCTGGTTATCTTGATTTTGCTTATTTTGTTGTTGTTGCAATTGTTTTAAAACTTCTTTTGCAATAGAAAGGTTAAATTTTGTTTCATTATCCGAAGGATTATTCCTTAATGCACTTTTGTATGAGTTTATACTTTCTTGCATTTTTTTCATTGCGTCTTGTGCTTTGCCTTCTTTTAAAAGTTTTTCGCCTTCCTTCATTTGTGAATTTCCAAGATTATGAAAAGCCTTTGCTCTTTCATTTTTATTGTCTGAATTTTCTGCAAGTTGTTTATATTTATTTTCTGCCAAATCATATTTTTCTTGCTTATAGTAAGAATTTGCTAAATTATAATTTGCAGCATATGAAGTTGTATCAACTGCAATTGCTTTTTGATACTCTACTTCTGCATTGTTATAATCTTTCTTTAAGTATGATTTATTTCCTGAACGTATATATTTTCTTTCTTCTTGTGAGAAAGATATAAGGTTTGTGAAAATTAGTATTGTTAATAATAATTGTTTCATCATTTTACTTTTACCCACCCCTAACCCCCTCCCTAGAGGGGAATATTGTAGCGTTTTATTTATTTTACTTTTTTCAAAGTTTATTATTTCAAATTTTAAACCGATGTTTTTTATTCTGTCTTTTTGGCAGAATTATTTAATATTACTTTTTCTTTTATCTACAAATTTTAAAGGTTTACGACTTGTCTCTGGAAATAATTGCTTATTAATTTCTTCAGGTGATTTAAAAATTATTGCCGGTGCAACTCGTAATTTTGCTCTAAAACGGTCTTTTATTATTTTTTCGTGCTTTTTAACTACATTTTTTACTCCTACATAGATTAAAATCTCATCTGTTCCTATCTCATTTGTGTAAACTTCAACAATATAATTTTTAACTTCTTCAATATCATCAAGAATATCGTATAATGCAGGTGGATAAAGTGATGTTCCCTTAAATTTTATCATTTGCTTTTTTCTGCCGATAACAGGTCCAAGTCTGATAGTGTTTCTTCCGCATGAACAAGGTTCAGTGTAATGTTTCATTACATCACCTGTTTTAAAACGAAGTAGCGGCATTCCTTCAACACCTAGAGTTGTAACAGTTAGCTCCCCTGCTTCACCTTCTTCAACAGGATTATTATTTTCATCTAAAAATTCAGTTATGATAAGCTCAGGATGATGATGTCCGCCTTTTCCTTCGGAACATTCGGAAAATGCAGATGCCATTTCTGTTGATGCATAAGTTGAATATAATTTCAAATCTTTCCAACTTTCTTTAATTTTTTTGCCAAGTTTATTTAACTCAAAATTTTCATCACGAATAGGTTCGCCTATGCAAATTGCCTTTTTTACTCCTGTATTTTGATAATCAATGTTGTTTTTCTTTGCATAATCGATAAGTTTCAGCAAAAAAGAAGGAACAGTAATAAATGCCGTAGGTTTAATTCTTTTTATCGTATCCCATTGAAGTTCCGGAATACCACCACCTACACGAATTATACCTGCACCTAAACGTCTTGCTCCAAGATAATAAGCTAAACCTGCCATAAAACGTTTATCAATAGTAACCATTTGCTGGTATATATCTTCTGATGAGCCATCGGAACATGAAAAAGAAATGCACTCATTGTATGCAAGTCGATCTAAATCTTTATCCGTTAAGGCAAAAGTTACAGGATCACCCAAAGTACCCGAAGTTGTTATATAATCTATTATCTTATTTTTGGGAACACAAAGAAAATCATCATTTCGTTCTTGCAAATCTTTTTTTGTTGTAACAGGTATTTTTTGCAAGTCTTCAATAGTTTTAATTTCAGAAACATCAATATTATTTTTTTGAAATAAATCTTTATAGAATTTTGAATTCTCTGAAAGATACTTTAATGCTTCTTGAAGTTTTTCTTCCTGAAATTCTTTAATCTTACTTAACGGTTGTTTTTCGATTTTAGGCAACATTTGTTTTTGTTGCAAAATTATTAAAATAATGCAATGAAAATTATTTTAATTAGAAATTATATCTTTTATAAAAAAATATTTTTTACATAATTAAAACAAAAGCTGCCCACGCAAATGCACCTCCTTCAACTTTAGCATATTTTGTTTTAAGATGATTTTGAGCTTTTTTAAATGCTTCATGAATTTCAATTCCGGAAAACCAATTCTTGTAAAATTCTGTCATAAGCTCTTTTGTAGGTCCGTCGGGAACTTCCCATAACGAATAAATCAAATACTCTACACCTGCCATTTTAAAAGCTCTTTGCAATCCGTAAACTCCTTCGTTGTCTTTAATGTCTCCTAAACCTGTCTGACAGGCAGATAAAACTGCTAATTTAGTATTGAAAAAATTAAGTTGTGAAATTTCGGCAGCTGTAAGAACCCCGTCTTCAACACCTTTTGGAATATTTTTGCCTTGAAACACAAGATTTCCTCCCGCAAGAATTAATCCCGATCGTAAAAGAGGGTTTTCTGAATTAAAAAACATTAGCTGACCTGTTGTTTCTTTACTTTTTGGATTGTTTTTATTTTCTCCAAAGTAAAAACCATGAGTTGAAATATGTAAAACAGATGGTGCATTACTTTCAAGAGCTTTAAATTGTTCTTCGGTTCCAAATTCATCTTTATATGTTGTTACATTAAAGTCATTTTTTTTAATTACTTCTTTAATATCTTCTATTTCTTCTAATGTACCGGGCAAATAGTTCCATGATATATTTTGTGAAAAACTTCTGTTAAAATTAATTTCAGGATATAAATTATTTGCAAAAACAGAGGGTTTATTTGTTTTAAAATTATCAGAATTTGTTTTCATTTTATTTAATTCAACATCATATTCTAAACCTCCGAAAAGAACAACATCTTTTATGTCGTTTTTATATAACTCGGTATTATTTGTCAATTGTGCGGTTGATGTATTATAAATAATTTTATACTTATCGGATAATATTATTTTTGATGATTTAACAGGAATTGCATCGAAAGAAATTTTATTTAATAAACCTGATGGTGAGATGTATATTTTTTTACTGTTTTGTAAATATATTTCTAAAGGTTGCCAGATTAACTTGTAAAGCCTATCGGCTTTCGGTGATTTTATATCGTATAATTCTTTAATATATTCGTACTCATTAATATTTTCGGGGCGATTAATTATTTTTTGCAATTGCTTTTGTTCAAACAAAAAAACTGCTTTCGGGTATTTGTAATCTTTTCTGACGATTAGGGCATAATAAAGAATGCTGTCTGTCCAGTTTTCGACATTTGCATAATTAAAATGAGTAAATTCTATAGCAACTTCATCTTTCTTTAATGTTTTTTTTATGTCTTCCCATTTAGGTTTTGCTATAAAATAGTTTTTATACAAAGGTTTAGATGCTGTATATGAAATAAGTTCTTTCTCCAGTTTGTTAAGTTTTTTTTCCAGTTCTTGAATGTCAGTACGGCGGTCTTTAACAGGCAGTGTATATTGTTCGGCTATAATTTCTCCGTAATTATTCATTTTTCCTAATTTGTTAATTAATACACTGTCGCCGCTTTGCAATACTGCTTTTCGCATATTAATTGAAGATTTTAACAACTCTGATTTTAAGTTTAATATGTTGTTATAAACTGTTCCTACATCTTTTTTGTTATTTTTTTCTCGTTTCAAATAAAAAGAATGAATAATATCAAAATTATTTTTTAATATATTTTCAAGATATTTTTCTCGTTCTTTCTCACTCATATATTTTGCACTTTCGTTTAATAAAAAAATGAGTGTTTTATTTGCTTCTTTAATGCACTTTAAAGCCTTATTTTTATTTCCTTTTATTTCGTATATTCTTGCAAGACTTTTGCAAATTTCTAAGTAAGATGTGTTGTTTTTTCCTAAATTTTCTTCTTGTATAGATTTTGCTTCAAGAAACAATGCCTCTGCCTTATCATATAATTTCATATATTCGTATATGCTTCCTAAATGATTGCATATTCGAATATAATCGAGATTGTTTGTTGATAATTCTGCTAAGATGTTTTTTGCAGTAATAACAAGTTCTTCGGCATCTTTATATTTTCCTTCTGCAAAATAAATAGTTGCGATATTATTACAACTTGTTGCATACTCTTTACTTTTTGTTCCTAATGTTTTAGCCCGAATATTAAATGCTTCTGTATAAAATGCTAATGCCTTATCTAAATCCCCTGTTTCATGATACAAAACACCTAAATTATTACACGATTGTGCATAATCAGGATGCTCTTTACCAACAATATTCTCTCTTATACTTTTTGCTTCAATAAATAGTTTTTCTGCTTGGGTATAATTTCCTAAATCGAAATATAATCTTGCTAAATAATTACAACTTTCAGCATATTTTAAGTTATTTTTTCCTAAAACTTCCCCTCTCTTATTTTTTGCTTTTATAAAGAAAATTTCAGCATCTTTGTAGTTGCCGATATCAAGATAAATTGATGCTAATTTTGTACATGCATCAGCATATTTAAGTATATCGTCATTATCACTAAACTTCTCTTTCAACTGAATTGCTTCTTTATAGAATCTTTCAGCTTCTTTATATTTGCCTTGTTTTGTATAAACAATTGCCATATTTCTGTTAGCAAATCTAAAATGCCAACTATCTTCACCATATAATTCTTCTTCTATTTTTAATGCTTCGTTATAATAATGTTCTGCTTTATTATATTCCTTCTTTTTTACATAAATATCAGCTAAATCTCTACATAAATAAGGGTAAGAAATGTTATGTTTCCCAAAATTCTCTACATCAAAGTTTATTAATTTAAGATATTGTTTCTCGGCTTTTACATAATTTTTATTTTTTGCATATTGTTCTGCTTTTTTTTGGTATAAAAAAGATAAACTGTTTGCAAAAAGTATAAACCAAAAATCCTCCTTCCCGTTTTTTATTGATTTGTATATGTTTACGCCTTCTTCATAATATTTTTCGGCTTTGTTAATATTTAGGTTGTTTTCATAAAAAGAATTGCCTGCACGAAACAGGGCTTTTGCATATACGGATGTGTCATTTGCTCCATATTTGTTTTTCAGTTCGGGCAGTATTTTTTCGTATTCATGTGCAGCTTTTTTGTATTGCTCTGCTTCATAATATTTGTCTGCAATTTTTAAATTTTGCGATTTTATAACATGATTAAAAAGAAAAAAAGTGGCAAACAATAACAAACAAATTTG
>JAADEE010000253.1 GCA_013153575.1 Chlorobiota bacterium | reverse complement strand
ATTTCTTTATAGAATACCTTGGAAATAAAATAGTTGTACGGTATTACACAGCTTACCCTATTTTCAGAAAATATAAAGCATTTGAAATTCCTCGTTCTTATTTTTACGATTATAAAATAAAATCTCAATTATTTGGATTTAGAAAAACTATTCAATTTATTGTAAACACACCAAAAGGAAAATTTACATATCCATCTTTAAGCATTTCTTTACTTTCAGAAAAACAAATGAACGATTTAATTAAAATGTTAGATGAATTAAAGAAATAGCAAACCAAAACATTTAATATTCAACAAGTTTATTGTTTTAAATTATTAAAATTCGTAAATTTAAATCCATTTTTAAAATCATAATTTCAACTAATAAAACTTAAACTATGAAAAATAAAAAAATAATCTTATACATTTTAGGATTAGCAATAGTTATTGCAGGTATATTTTTTATAACCTCAAATTATAGAAAGGGTGAAGTTACTGCATCGAACCCCGAATTTGCAAAATATATTACAGCATACACATCGGGAAGTATTTCTAAAAAAGCACCAATAGTTTTAAAACTAACAAGTGCTGTTACAAAATTAATAAAAGATAAAGATAATTTACCCGAAGATTTAATAACTATAAAACCAAGTGTAGAAGGAACTTACAAATTAATCAACAATGAACTTGAATTTACACCAAAAGAAGAACTAAAATCTGACAAAGAATATTTTGTTGAATTTAACCTAAATAAATTAGTTAAAACAGAAGATGAATTAGGAACTTTTAGTTTTGCTTTCAGAACAATAAAACAAGCATTCGATTACACAATTGATGAACTTAAAACTATCGATAAAAAAACTCTTAAATACATACAAGTTATAGGTCATGTTAACACAGCAGATGTTGCCGACCCTGAAAAAATAAAAGATTTGTTAGAGGCAACACAAAATGGAAAGAAACTTTCTGTAAAATGGACTTCGGATGTTGATTTATTAGAACACACATTTATAATTGACAGTATTCAAAGAACCGATAAAGCAGAAAAAATTCAACTTATTTGGAATGGTGATGCAATTAATGTTGATAAAGAAGAAAATAAAGAAATTGAAATTCCTGCAATAGGAGACTTCAAACTTATGTCATCAAAAGTAATTCATAATCCCGAGCAATACTTACAACTTCAATTTTCCGACCCTCTTAACCCAAAACAAAACTTAAACGGATTAATTTCTATTGAAGGAATAAATAATCTAAAATTTTACATTGAAGATAATATAATTAAAGCATATCCAAACAAACAAATTTCCGACATTAGAAAAGTTCATGTGTTTCAAGGAATTAAAAACGTTTTAGGATATACCTTAAAAGAAGATAAAAGTTTTGAATTAGCATTTGAAGCAATAAAACCTGAAATTAAAATTGTTGGTAAAGGAACTATCTTACCTTCAAGCGATAAAGGATTAATTTTCCCTTTTGAAGCTGTAAACCTAAAAGCTGTTGATGTAACAGTAATTAAAATTTATGAAAATAACATCTTACAATTTCTTCAAACTAATGATATTGATGGAGGAAATAATTTAAGACAAGTTGGAAAACCTATTGTAAGAAAAAGAGTAAGATTAGACAAATTTAACATTGAAGATTTTGGTATTTGGAACAGATTTTCATTAGATTTAAGTGAAATTATATCACCCGAACCGGGTGCAATTTACAGGATAGAACTTAATTTTAAAAAACAATATTCTCTATATCAGTGCGATGGAGAAAACGAAGATGAAGCAACCGAAGAGCCTGAAATTGACTGGAATGAAGAACTTGAAGTTAGCAACTGGGATGCATATGAAAATGAGTATGACGAATATGATGATTATTTCTACTATGATTACTGGGAAGACAGAAACAACCCATGCAAAAAAGCATATTACAGAAATAAAAAAGTTTCACGAAATATTATTGCATCAGATTTAGGAATGATTGCAAAGCAATCTCAGAACGGAACAATTGATGTGTATGTTACCGACCTTCAAACAACCGCACCAAAAGCAGGAGTAACTATTGAAATATTTGATTATCAGCAACAAATACTTGCAACAGGACAAACTGATAATGAAGGAAAAATAAGTTTAACAAATATTAAAAAACCTTATTTTGCAATTGCAAAACTTGGAAAACAAAGAGCATACCTAAAACTTCAAGATGGTAATTCATTATCAATGAGCAGGTTTGATATTGCAGGAGAAGAAGTTACCAAAGGAATAAAAGGTTTTATTTATGGTGAAAGAGGTGTTTGGCGACCGGGTGATAATATTTTCACAACATTTATTTTAAAAGATGATGAAAATAATATTCCGGAAGGACATCCAATTGTTTTTGAATTTAAGAACCCACAAGGACAAATTATAAAAAAAGAAGTTCAAACAAAAAACAATACAGGTTTTTATTCTTTCCATACAAAAACTGAAAAAGATGCAATTACAGGAAACTACAACCTTAAAGTTTCTGTTGGTGCTGTTGATTTCAACAAAACAATTAAAATTGAAACAATAAAACCAAACCGTTTAAAAATTGCTCTTGATTTTGGCAAGAAAATTATTACCGAAGGTAAAAGTGAAACTGCAACATTAAATGTAAAATGGCTTCATGGTGCAATAGGTAAAGATTTAAGAGTACAAGTTGAAGCATCATTAACACCAATTACTACAAAATTTGATAAATATGCAGATTTCACATTCGATAATCCAACAAAATCTTTCTATTCTGTAAATGAAGAATTATTAGATAAGAAAACCGACGAAAACGGAAACGTACAACTTACTGCAAACTTCAATACTTCCGGTGAAGCACCCGGAATGATGAACGCAACCTTCTTCACAAGAGTATATGAAAAAGGAGGCAATTTTAGCATCGACCAATATTCTGTAAAATATTCGCCTTACACATCGTACACAGGAATTAAACTTCCAAAAGGCGATAAAATGAGAGGAATGTTGCTAACCGACAAAAAACATAAAGTTGAAATTGTTACAGTTTCACCAAACGGAAAACTTCTTAAAGAAAATCATAAAATAAAAATGAAGTTTTATAAATTAAGTTGGCGTTGGTGGTATGATGCATCAAGCAATACGGTTTCTTCATATAATTTCAGAAATTCAGCAAAACTTCTTAAAGAAGAAACAATAAATACAAACAATGGAAATGCAAGTTGGAATATTGAAGTTAAATATCCCGAATGGGGACGCTACCTTGTTTTAGCAGAAGACCTTACAACAGGACATTCAACAGGCAAAGTTGTTTATATTGACTGGCCGGGTTGGGCAGGTAGAGCTCAAAAAGGAGATAGTGAAGGTGCAACAATGCTAACATTTATGTCTGATAAAGATAAATATAATGTTGGTGAAGAAGCAAAACTTACAATTCCAACATCTGAAAACGGCAGAGCATTAATAAGTATTGAAAACGGTACAAATGTTTTAAAATCATACTGGGTAGAAACAACAAAAGGAGAAACAGAATTTTCTTTTAAAATTACAAAAGAAATGTCGCCAAATGTGTATGCAAATGTTACACTATTGCAAAAACATTCTCAAACTGCAAATGATTTGCCTATAAGGATGTATGGTGTAATTCCTATTATGGTTGAAGATGCAAATACAAAATTAAACCCTGTTATTTCTATGCCAAATGAAATTGAAACCGACAAAGAATTTAAGGTTACAATTTCTGAAAAGGACAATAAAACAATGACTTACACACTTGCAATTGTTGATGAAGGACTTCTTGACATTACAAGATTTAAAACACCAAACCCATGGAATAAATTCTTTGCAAAAGAAGCACTTGGAGTTAAAACTTGGGATATGTTTAACGAAGTTATAGGTGCCAATGCAGGAAAAATTGAACGATTATTAGCCATAGGTGGCGGTGGTGAAGAAGAAGGTGAAAAAAGCAGAAAAGCAAACCGTTTTAAACCTGTTGTTAAGTTTTTCGGACCATTTACTATTGAAGGAGGAAGCAAAAAAACTCATAATATTAAAATTTCTAATTACATAGGTTCTGTAAGAACAATGGTAATTGCAGGAAATAATGAAGCCTACGGAGCAAACGAAAAAACAACACCTGTTATTAAACCTTTAATGGTGCTTGGAACTTTGCCTCGCACACTTTCGCCCGGTGAAAGTTTAAAACTTCCTGTAAGTGTTTTTGTAATGAAAGATAAACTAAAAAATGTAACCGTTAAAATTAAAACAAATGGATTATTGTCGGTTGCAGGAAATAATACTAAAACATTAAACTTCAAAAAACAAGGTGAGCAAAACGTTGATTTTGACCTAATTGTGAACAACAAAATAGGACTTGCCACTGTTGAAATTATTGCAAGTTCAAAAGGAAAAACATCTTCGCATAAAATTGAAATTGATGTTAGAAACCCAAATCATTCTGCAACAAAAGTTATTGAAAAAGTTCTTTCGGCAGGTGAAACTTGGAACACAGATTATTCACCGGTTGGAATTGCAGGAACAAATACAGGAGTTCTTGAAGTATCATCAATTCCACCTATTAATTTAAAAAGCAGGTTAAATTATTTAATTCAATATCCTCACGGATGTGTTGAACAAACAACATCTTCGGTATTTCCTCAACTTTTTGTTTCAAATTTAGTTGAACTTAATAAAAAACAAAAAGATGAAATTGAGAAAAACGTAAAAGCAGGAATAAATCGTTTAAGTTCTTTCCAACTTTCAAACGGAGGATTTGCATACTGGCAAAACGGAACAAGTCCAAGTCTTTGGGGAACAAATTATGCAGGTCATTTCTTAATTGAAGCAAAAAAGAAAGGTTATCCTGTTTCAAGCTCAATTATAAAATCATGGAGAAAATTTCAGAAAAAGAAAGCTAAAAAATGGACAAATGAAGGAAATGCCTCACAACTTATACAAGCATATCGCCTTTATACACTTGCACTTGCGGGTTACCCCGAAAAAAGTTCTATGAACCGCATGAAAAATATTAATAATCTTTCAACTGCTGCAAAATGGCGTTTGGCTGCTGCATATTTCTTATCAGGAAAAAAAGATATTGCAAATAAAATGATTGCAAATATTTCAACAAATATTCCTAAATATGTTGAACTTTCTTACACTTTTGGTACAGATGTTAGAGATAAAGCAATGATTTTAGAAACTTTAAGTTTAACCGGCAAAAAAGCAAAAGCATTTAATTTATTGAAAGAAATTTCAGAAGAACTTTCGAGCAATAAACATTTGAGTACGCAAACCACAGCATATTCACTTATTGCAGTTTCGCTTTATGCAGAAAAAAATAAAAGCTCAAAAGAATTAAAATACCAATATTCTTTAAACTCATCAGGAATGAAAAATGTTTCTGTAAGAAAAACAATTTCGCAAAATGAAATTAATATATCAGGAACAAATTCGGGTAAAATTTCAATAAAAAATACAAGTGGCGGAATTTTATATGCAAGAGTAATCTTACAAGGAATTCCTGAGGTTGGCACTTCACAGAATACAGAAAGAAATATGAGAATGACAGTAAAATACACTTTACCTGATGGAACAATTATTTCTCCTGAAAAAATTGAACAAGGAACTGATTTTATTGCAGAAGTTACTGTAACTCATATGGGAACATTAAAGCCTTTTAAAGAAATGGCACTTTCTCAGATATTCCCTTCGGGGTGGGAAATAATTAATACAAGATTGTATAATGTTGGTTCAAACTTACACGCAACAACACCTGAATATACCGACATTAAGGATGACAGGGTTTATTCATATTTTGATTTAGGTAGAGGGAAAACCAAAATTTTTAAAGTTATGCTAAATGCAAGTTATGCAGGTAAATTTTGGATGCCGCCTGTTCATTGTGAGGCAATGTATGATGCAGCAATTTTTTCTCAAAAAGGTGGAATGTATGTAGTTGTTGAATAAATTTTCAACTTTACTATTCAAGCTAAAACAAAAAAACTGCTCAAATTGAGCAGTTTTTTTATAAATATTTATTTGCAAATTACACTAAACCTTGTGCTAACATTGCATCTGCAACCTTAACAAATCCGGCAATATTTGCACCTTTAACGTAGTTAACATATCCATCAGCTTCTGTACCATATTTTTTACATGCTTCGTGGATATTTTTCATAATTTCATGAAGTTTTTTATCAACTTCTTCTGAAGTCCAGTTGTATCTTAATGAATTTTGGCTCATTTCAAGACCTGAAACTGCAACACCTCCGGCATTAGAAGCTTTACCCGGTGAGAATAAAACTTTTGCTTTTTGAAATGTTTCAATAGCTTCAGGTGTACAAGGCATATTTGCACCTTCGCCAACACATATTACACCATTTGCTACTAATTGTTTTGCATCTTCTTCAACAAGTTCATTTTGAGTTGCACATGGTAAAGCAATATCAACTTTTTGCTCCCAAGGTTTTTTACCAGGGAAGAATTCTACACCAAACTCGTCAGCATAAGGTTTAACAATATCATTATTTGTTGCTCTAAGTTCAAGCATATAATCAATTTTTTCTCCTGAAATACCATCTTTATCGTAAATGTATCCGTCAGGACCTGAAATTGTTACAACTTTTGCACCTAACTGATTAGCTTTAGTAACAGCACCCCATGCAACATTACCAAAACCTGAAACTGCAACAGTTTTACCTTTAAAAGTTTCACCTTTTGTTGCAAGCATTTCTTGTGAAAAGTAAACATTACCAAAACCTGTAGCTTCAGGACGCATTAAGCTTCCGCCCCATTCTCTTCCTTTACCGGTTAAAACTCCGGTAAATTCATTTTTTAATCTTTTATATTGTCCGAAAAGGAAACCTATTTCTCTTCCTCCAACACCTATATCTCCTGCAGGAACATCAGTATTTGGACCAATATGACGATATAATTCTGTCATAAAACTTTGGCAAAAACGCATAATTTCATTATCTGATTTTCCTTTTGGATTAAAATCAGAACCGCCTTTACCACCTCCCATAGGAAGAGTAGTTAAACTATTTTTTAAGATTTGCTCAAATCCTAAAAATTTCAAAATACTTAAATTTACACTTGGGTGAAATCTTAAACCTCCTTTGTATGGTCCGATTGCACTGTTAAATTCAATTCTATAACCTCTGTTAATGTGATATTCGCCATTATCATCTTGCCACGGAACTTTGAACATAATTGTACGTTCCGGTTCTGTTAATCTTTCTAAAATTTTAGCATCTTTATAAACAGGATTTTCTTCAATAAAGGGAATAATTACCTCAGCAACTTCTAAAACTGCTTGATGAAATTCTTTTTCACCAGGATTTCTGGCAATTATGCCATCCATAAATTTATTTACTTTATCTGTCATAGTTTTTATAATTATTAATTGATTGATTTTGATGCAAATGTAATTGATTTTTTTCTAATAATATTCTAATTTATAAAAATTCTTATTGCTTATATATGTCTGACTACAAACAAATTAGCTCTCACAAAATGATGTTAAACAACAGGATTGATTTTTATCATGTTTATTGCACATAATTCATTGAGCATAAATTTAAAAAATAGCCGAAAGCAAATCAATATCTCTATATTCAATATTAAATTTTTTTGCAAGTCTTTCATTTGTTAAAATTCCTTCATAAATAAAGGTTCCGTTCCTCATTTCTGCAATATTCCTAATTATATTTGGTGTTGTTTTTTCATAACTTATTTTTTTAAGAATCGGAAATATTGAATTGCTTAAAGCAACAGACGATGTTCTTGGTGATTTTGATGCAATATTTGGTACACAGTAATGTATTATGTTATGTTTTTCAAAAAAAGGATTGCCTAAATTAGTAATTCTTGAACTTGCAAAACACGAAGCACTATCAATATTTAAATCAATAATTACCGAACCTTTCTTCATTGTTGAAATCATCTTTTCGGAAATAATTATATTATTTTCATCGGTTGTATCTTCCAAAGCTCCAATAACAACATCGGCAGTTTTTAGTGCTTTTATAATAACTTGCTTTTGCAATACCGAAGTAAAGAGTTGAATGCCAAGTTTATTTTTTAATGTTTGAAGTTTAGAAATTGAGCTATCAAAAACCTTTACCTGGGCTCCAAAACCTATTGCTGTTCTTGCTGCATATTCTCCGGCTGTTCCTGCTCCAATTATAATAACTTTTGCAGCGGGTATTCCTGTTATTCCTCCAAGTAAAATTCCTTTGCCGATTTCAGGATTACTAATTAATTCACTTGCTGTATTTATTGCCAAAATGCCCGAAATTTCATTCATCGTTTGAATAAAAGGATTGAAGCCATTTGCATCTTTCATTAATTCAATAGCAGTTGCTGTTACTTTTTTCTTTTTAAGATTAGTTATTTTTTGACGTGTTTGTGTGTTAAAATGAAGTGCCGAAATTAAAAGTTGGTTGCCTGATAAAAGTTTTATTTCTTCGTCATTAAAGGGTGAAACTTTAAGAATAATCTCCGATTTATAAATTTCTTGCCGGCTTTTTATAATTGCTCCTGCTTTTGTATAATCGGCATCTTTCCAACGGCTTTTTATTCCTGCACCACTTTCAATAATTATTTGATGCCCGTTTTCGCATAACTGTTCAACAGCTTGAGGGGTTAAAATTATACGATTTTCAAATTTATTTGTTTCTTTGGGAATGCCTATGGATAGTGAGCGTTTGCTTTTTTTTTCTTCCAACATTTCGGCTTGTGGAAGTAGCTTTTCATCGAAAGAATAGTTTCCTTTTGTTTGGCCCATAATTTTTAATTAAAATATGATTTTGCCAATTTACAAAAAAAACATTAAATATAATTTATTGAATTGAAATTTTCTCTGCAATAAATTCTCTGTCAAAATTTTCTTGTTCTGTTATACTAACTTTAACGTAAGTTTCGGGTAGCAAATTCTCAATAAGTTCAGGCCATTCAATAAAGCAGTAATTTCCGCTGTAAAAATATTCTTCATAGCCAAAATCATATGCTTCTTCTTGGCTTTCAATTCTGTAAAAATCAAAATGATAGATGTCAATATTTTCTTTACCTGAATATTCATTTATTAATGCAAAGGTTGGACTTGTTATAACTTCTGTTACTCCAAGTTTTTTGCATAGTTCTTTAATGAACGTTGTTTTTCCGCTTCCCATCTTTCCGTAAAAAGCAAAAACTCGTTCATTTTTGTATTCATTTAAAATGGTTTCAGCAATTTTTGGTAAATCATCTATATTTTTTGCGGTAATTTTTATCATATTTTTATATAAAATCTTTGCGTCGGTTTTCTTTTTTTTCAGAATGTTTTTTCTTTTCTTCTAACCTTTTTTCTACTGATTTTTTTGAAGGTTTTGTTTTCTTTCTCTTTTTCTTTACTTTAAAAGCATCTTCAATAAGTAAATAAAATTTTTCAATACATTTATTCTTATTTTTTAACTGACTTCTGGTTTCTTGTGAAACAATTTGCAAAATTCCCTCATTATTTATTTTACCACTTAATTTTTCTTTAAGACGTTTCTTTTCATCATCATTCAAAATTTCAGAAGCATCAATATTAAACCTAAGCTCAACCTTTGTATTTGTTCTATTTACATGCTGACCACCTTTCCCACTACTACGAGATGTTATAAATTCAAATTCTTTTTCAAAGCTTCTTTTGGTCATATTACAAAAGTAAAAAAAATTATTTTCTACTGCCAAAAAATGTATATTTGTATTCAACAAATTGTAAAACAACAAAATGAAGTTCTTAGTAAGTATCCCACTATTTATCATTTTATTATTCGATGTTAAAGCTCAAAACATAAAAGACAGCACTAACGTAAATAAAAATTATTCAAAACACTCATTTAATGTTGAGTTATTTGGTAAAGGTCTTTGGTTTGAAAGTTTATCATATGAGTATAATATAAAACCCAAAATTGCTATTGGCACAGGGCTTGGTATTCATGGTTTTTTAAGAGGAAAGGTTATTAGGTCGGATAATAATAATGTTTCAGAAATCGGTAATTATACTGAAACTTCGTTTTTTATCCCTACGTACATAATGTATAAAGTTGGCAAAAGAAAAAGCCACTTATTAATTTCTGCAGGAAGTTCTTTTTTTACATTTTTTTATTATAATAATTTTCCTAGCGAAAAAACACTTGATTATGATATTTACATAGCACCTTTTGCAAGTTTAGGTTATGAATATATGCCAAACAAGTTCTTTTACAGAATAAATATTTATGCAGAATATATAGGTGATAATTCATGGTTTCCAAGTGTTATTCCTTGGTTAGGTTTTAGTTTTGGCAGAAAAATATACCCATAAAATTAAAAATATTATAAAAACGAATAATTAGTATCGTAAATAACACTATAATTGTCAAAGTTTCTTTTAATCATATTACAAAAAAATTATTTTCTACTACAAAAAAGTGTATATTTGTATTTAACAAATTGTAAAACAACTAAATGAAGTTTTTAATAAGTATATCACTGTTTATTATTTTAGTT
>JAADEE010000049.1 GCA_013153575.1 Chlorobiota bacterium | reverse complement strand
AGATACAATTACACCAAATGAATATTCAAATTTAAAAGTTAAGGAATTTCAAGATAAAAATTTTAGCCGAACTTTTAATTTAATAACAGACCTTACAGGTTTCGATTCAAGTATAAATACAAAAAGCTTAGAAGATTTATTTATTGTTTTTAAAGAAAATAAAGGTAAATTTATTCGTAATAAAAGTGCATTAATTATTTCTGATTCCGATTTATTAAAAACTGTTAACTCAATTATAAAAAAAGACAAAAAGATTTTTAAAGAAATAAAGACATTTTCAAATATTGAAGATGCTCAAAAATGGATGCAATAATTTAGCAAATTCTTGGTAGTTGTTCTCCGGAAATCATATCAACAATTCTTGTTGTTCCAATTGATGTTTTAAGTTTAACAATTTTATCATTTGTTTCTTGTACTTCACCAATTATTGATGCATCTTTTCCAAATTCATTTTTTTTCATTAAAGAAAGAACATTTTCAGCATCTTCTTCTGCAACAAAAACTAAAAGTTTTCCTTCATTTGCAACATAAAGAGGGTCTAAACCTAACATTTCACACACACCTTTTACGTCTTCACGTATAGGAATTTTATCTTCATAAATAACAATACCTTTGTCCGATGATGAGGCAATTTCATTTAGTGAACTTGCAAGTCCGCCTCTTGTCGGGTCGCGTAAAACATTTATTTTATCTGATACATCTAAAATTTCTTTAATCATATGATTTAAAGGTGCGCTATCACTTTTAATTTCTGTTTCAAACTCTAAACCGGCACGTAATGACATTATGCAAATTCCATGGTCTGCAATATTTCCGCTGACTATAATTTTATCTCCTGCTTTGCAGTTTTTAGGAGAAATATTAATACCGTCCTTTACAAAACCAACACCTGAAGTATTTATGAAAATTTTATCGCCTTTTCCTTTTTCAACAACTTTTGTATCTCCGGTTACTATTTTTACTCCTGCTTTTTTTGCTGCAAATTTTATCGATTGAACAATTTTCCATAAATCTTCCATAGGAAGACCTTCTTCAATAATAAATCCTAAAGAAAGATATTCAGGTACAGCACCACAACAAGCAATATCATTTACAGTGCCATAAACAGCAAGTTCACCAATATTTCCTCCCGGAAAAAATATCGGTTGCACAACAAAAGAATCTGTAGAAAATGCCATTCTTCCTTTTTTTGTTTGAAAAATGGCACCATCGTGCATTTGGTTTAGGTATTCATTGTCAAATTCTGAAAAAAACATTTTTTCAATAAGTTTGTTTGACATTGAACCTCCTCCTCCATGAGCAAGCATAACTTTGTCATATTCTGTAATTGGAATAGGACATGTTGCGTTAAAATTTAATTTTTTTGGGCTCACAATTATTTGTTTTTATAAACCTTCAAAGCTTCTTCTAAAATTTTAACAGAACGTTTTAAATCTTCAATTTTTAAAACATAAGCTAAACGAGCTTGATTTTTTCCGGCTCCGGGTGTTGCATAAAATCCTTGTGCCGGGGCAAGCATTACAGTTTCACCTTCATAATTAAAATCATTAAGAAGCCAAACGCAAAAATCTTCTGCACTTTCAACAGGTAAACTTAATATTGCATAAAACGAACCTTTGGGCATTGGTGCAAAAACGCCATCAATTTTATTAACTGCATTAATAATGTAGTTTCGTCTTTCTAAATATTCATCATAAACTTCTTTAAAATATTCTTCACCTGCTTGTAAAGATGCTTCGGCTGCAATTTGTCCAAATAATGGTGGACTTAATCTTGCTTGTCCGTACTTTAATGCGGCTTCAATTATTTTTTTATTTCTGCTGATTAATGCACCAATTCTAATTCCACATTCGCTATATCTTTTTGAAACAGAATCAAAAAGAACTGCATGTTCTTCAAGTCCATCAAGGTTTAAAACAGAAAAATGTTCATGCCCATCATAACAAAATTCTCTATAAACTTCATCTGCAAAAAGAAATAAATTGTGTTTTATTACTAAATCTCGTAATTGTTGAAGCTCTTCTTTTGAGTATAAATAACCTGTTGGGTTATTAGGGTTGCACACCAAAACAGCTTTAGTTTTAGGAGTTATAAGTTTTTCAAAATCAGCAATTGGAGGTAGGGCAAATCCATCTTCAATGTATGAAGTTACAGGAACAATTTTTATTCCTGCTTGCATAGCAAAGCCATTATAATTTGTGTAATAAGGCTCCGGAATTATAACTTCATCTCCGGGGTTTAAGGTTGTCATAAATGTAAAAATTATAGCTTCTGAACCACCGGTTGTAATCATAATATCTTCATAGTTAATATCAATACCAACATTTTTATAATATCCGGCAAGACCTTTTCTGTATGATTCAATACCTGCTGAATGTGTATATTCGGCAGTTTTCATTTCGAAGTTTTTTATTGCTTCAAATGCAATCTCCGGAGTTTTTATGTCGGGTTGTCCAATATTAAGATGGTAAACTTTTATACCTCTTTTTTTAGCTGCTTCTGCATAAGGAACTAATTTCCTAATTGGTGAAGCCGGCATTTTTGCTCCTCTTTCTGATAAATTTAGCATGTGCTGATTTTATTTATGTGAAATTATTTTGTTTTTGTTGTATCTGGTTTTAATACCTCTCCTTTAATGTGTAAAATAACAGGTGAATTTTTGGCATTTGAATAAACTGTTATAGTTTTCATAAATGTACCAATTTTTTTTGTGTTATATTTTACATGAATTTTTTCTTTTTGATTTTTTTTAATTGGTTCTTTTGGGTACGATGGAACTGTGCAGCCGCAAGATGATTTTACATTTGTAATAATAAGTGGGTCAGAACCTGTATTTTTAAATTCAAATTCGTGAACACCGTTACTGTTTTGCTGAATTTTACCATAATCAAAAGTTAAATCTTCTTTAAATGTCATTTCAGCATTGCTGTTTTTTTCTTCTTCTTGTGAACAAGCAACAGTAAATAGTATTGTTACTGTCAAAATTATATTAAATATTTTTTTCATTGTTTTGTTGTTTAATTATACTTCTTTATATCTAAAACATTTAACTTCGTGGTCATTTACCATACCTGTAGCTTGCATAAATGCATAACAAATTGTTGAACCTACAAACTTAAAACCTCGTTTTTTTAAATCTTTGCTCATTGCATCAGATTCTTTGCTTGTTGCCGGAATTTCGTCCCATGTTTTAAACGAATTTTTAATTGTTTTATGATTTACAAATCCCCAAATGTATTTATCAAAAGAGCCAAATTCTTTCTGAACTTCAATAAAATATTTTGCATTAGAAATTGTTGCATTTATTTTTAGTTTGTTTCTTATTATACCAGTATTATTTATTAACTCTAATACTTTTTCTTCATTATATTTAGATATTTTTAAATAATTAAAGTTGTTAAATGCTTTTCTGAAATTCTCTCTTTTTTTTAAAATTGTTAACCAACTTAGTCCTGCTTGAAACGTTTCTAAAACTAAAAACTCAAATAACTTCTTGTCATCATGAACAGGAACACCCCATTCAGTATCGTGATACTCAATATTGTAAGAATTATTATTTGTCCAGTGGCAACGATTTGTCATTTTGAAATAAGATTATCAAATGCAAATGTAAGAAAAAAGATATAATAAAAATATGATAATAAACAGGATAGAAAAAATAAAGGGGCAAGCTTATCATATCGCGCCGCTACAACCTCTATACCCTTGCTTCGGTCAAGACCTGGGGGATTAAGAGGGAGCTAGCCGTATGAGACTTACCCCGCTGCAAATATAAAAACTTTTTTTATTTGCAAGAATTCAATTTGAAAAATTATTTATAATCTTCAATTGGGTCACAAGTGCAAAATAAATTTCTATCGCCAAAGGCATCATCAACTCTACCAACAGGAATTTGAAATTTGTTTGCTCTTATGTATTCCAAAGGATAAGCCGCTTGTTCTCTTGAATAATTATGTTCCCATTTATTTGCTATTAAAGATTGTTCACTATGTGGTGCATTTTTTAAAGGGTTATCTTCTTTATCAATTTTTCCAGCCTTAATATCTTGAATTTCATTATAAATAGAAATCATAGAATTAATAAACTTATCCATTTCATGTTTAGATTCGCTTTCTGTTGGTTCAACCATTAATGTTCCATGAACAGGAAAAGAAAGGGTAGGGGCATGAAAACCGTAATCCATAAGGCGTTTTGCTATATCTGTTTCTGAAATGTTTGCTTCTGATTTAAAGTTTCTACACTCTAAAATCATTTCGTGTGCAACAAAACCATTAACACCTGTATATAAAATTTTGTAATAGTTTTTTAAAGATGCTGCAATATAATTTGCATTTAAAATTGCTGTTTGTGTTGATTTTAAAAGACCTTCTGCTCCAAGCATTTTTAAATAACCATGAGTAATTCCTAAAATACTTGCACTTCCCCATGGTGCTGCAGATATTGCTTTTATTGCATTTTTACCTCCTGTTTTAACAATAGGATTACCGGGCAAGAATTTAGATAGATGTTTTGCAACTGCAACAGGTCCAACTCCGGGACCACCGCCTCCATGAGGAATTGCAAAGGTTTTATGTAAGTTAAGATGACAAACATCTGCACCAATTGTTGCAGGATTTGTAATTCCAACTTGAGCATTCATGTTTGCTCCGTCCATATAAACTTGCCCACCGTTTTTGTGTGTAATTTCGCACATCTTTACAACATCAGTTTCAAAAACACCATGTGTTGAAGGATATGTTATCATAAATGCAGATAAGTTTTCTTTATGTAATTCTGCTTTTGTTTTTAAATCTTCAACATCAATATTACCATTTTCATCACAATTTACAATTACAACTTTCATTCCTGCCATTACTGCACTTGCCGGATTTGTTCCGTGAGCTGATGATGGGATTAAAACAACATTTCTGTGTGATTGATTAATGCTTTTTTGATATTCACGAATTATCATTAAGCCGGTATATTCGCCTGATGCTCCTGAATTTGGTTGGAAGGTTATATCATCAAAACCGGTAATTTCAAGTAAGTCTTTTGCAAGTTCTTTAAAGATTTGGTGATAACCTTTTGCTTGTGATTTTGGCACAAATGGATGTATTTCTCCAAGTTGTGAACTGCTTAAAGGCATCATTAATGTTGCAGGGTTTAGCTTCATCGTGCAAGAGCCCAAAGAAATCATTGAGTGTGTTAATGACATGTCTTTGCGTTCAAGCATTTTTATGTAACGCATCATTTCAGTTTCCGAATGATAATTTTTGAAAACATCTTGCTCTAAAAAACTTGTTTTTCTTACAAATTTATCATCAAAATTTAAAGATGTTTCAAACTTTGTTATTCTTTCAGCATCTTGTCCTAATGCTAATGAGAATACTCGAAGGATAACATTTAAATCTGCAATTGAAGTTGTTTCGTTTATGCTTATTCCAACTTTATTATCGTTAAAATATCTGAAATTTATTTTTTTCCTTAATGCTATTTTTTTGAACTCTTTAATTGAAACTGATTTTGGAAGTTCAATTTTTAAAGTATCAAAGAAATTTTTATTTTCTTGTTTATAACCAATTTTAGTAAGATTTTTACTTAGAAGATTTGCTTTTGCATGTATATTTGTTGCAATATCAATTAAACCATCTTTACCATGATACACGGCATACATACCTGCCATTGTTGCAAGTAAGGCTTGTGCTGTGCAAATGTTAGATGTTGCTTTTTCGCGTTTTATGTGTTGCTCACGAGTTTGCAAAGCCATTCTTAATGCTCTGTTGCCATGAACATCTTTTGAAACACCAATTATTCTGCCCGGAATTTTTCTTTTAAAACTTTCTCTTGTTGCAAAATATGCTGCATGAGGACCTCCGTAGCCCATAGGAATGCCAAATCTTTGAGTTGAGCCGAAAACAATATCTGCACCCCATTCGGCAGGTGGTGTGAGAATTGCTAAACTTAAAATATCAGCAGCAACACCAACTAAAATACCTTTTTCATGAGCGTTATTTGTGAAGTCTAAATAATCACAAATTTTTCCGTCATTTGCAGGATATTGCAATATTGCACCAAATACTTTTTCATGCAAATTAAATGTTTTAAAACTGCCTGTTTCAACTTTAATTCCAAGAGGTTCAGCCTTTCCAAGAATAACATCCATTGTTTGAGGGAAAATATTCTCATCAACAAAAAGAACATTAACACCTTCTTTTATGGCACTTCTTTTTCTTGAATTAAACATCATTATCATTGCCTCTGATGCTGCTGTTGCTTCGTCAAGAAGTGATGAGTTTGCAATTTCGCATCCTGTAAGTTCTGTAATAACTGTTTGAAAGTTAAGAAGAGCTTCTAACCTGCCTTGCGAAATTTCTGCTTGATATGGCGTGTAAGATGTGTACCAAGCCGGATTTTCAAGTATGTTTCGTATAATTACAGAAGGACTTATTGTGTTGTAATATCCTGTTCCAATGTAAGTTTTATATATTTTATTTTTTGAAATTATTTTTGCGAAATATTTTTGATATTCATATTCGCTCATCGGTTTATCTAATTTTAACTTCTTTTTAAGAAGAATTGAATTTGGGACAACTTTGTCAATTAGTTCATCAACAGAATTAAGACCGATTATTGATAACATTTTGGTTACATCATTTTCTTGCGAACCAATATGACGATTGAAGAATTTTTCTGTTTGCATGTTATTGTTTTAAATATCAGTTATGTACTAAACAATTTTATGCTTCTAAAAAGCAACCAAAGTTAGTAATTTCAAATTTGTTTTTACTGATATTTGTCAACAAAAAAAATAATTCTACAACATGAACTTTAAGATGAGCTTTTAATCATTAAGGAAACTAATGGTTTTTATAGTTGCAGGTGCAATATTTTTAACGGTTTTGTATAATTTAGACCTTCTTTTTTCAACCGAACCAACAATATTGTATGAGTTATCTATTAAAGAAAAGTATAATAAAAAAATGCTTAAAAGGTATAAGTATTTTAGAGTGCTTGTTAAAATTCCTAAAATAATATTTACAATTCCTTTGGGTTTTGTGCCAAGGTTTATTTCTGTTTTGTCAGAAATGAAATTTGAAAGCCAAACTGCCGCAATAAAAAGTATTGCAAAAATGAAATAGTGAAGTGTGTCAATAGAGCTTGTTAAACTTTGGTTTATTTTATCTGCAATGCTTACAGAAACAGTTCCAAAGATTGCAATTCCTAAAACAACAACAAGTAATGAAAGAGCATGAACAATAGGTCCTCTTTTAAAGCCTTTGTATATTGCCCAAATTAAAACAATAACAATAAAAACATCTATAAAACTTATTGCTGCATTAATTTCTACATCCATATTCTTATTATTTTAAAAACAAAGTTAGTAAATAATTTTGTAATGAATATTTTAACGTATAAAATTTGTTTTTTGGTAACTTTAAAATTAATAATTAAGATGCTCAACTTCTGCTTGAATAATTTCATTTGTTGCAGAATTGCTTACGAATGCAACTAATTCGATATGTTTTATATCCCAAGTTTCATCTGCAAAGAATTTATATGTTTTTGTTACTTCATCGTTAATAAAAGCTGATGGCAATAAACTTTCTCCAAAAGTTGGAGTTATTGCTTTTCTTAACATATGCCTGTGGGTATAATCATAAATAATGCCTGTGTGTGATAGCTGGGCACTAACAATGCTATCTTCTGTAACGTATAATCCTATATTTGTTGCATAATCAACATCGAACAAAAATTTTGATGTTAAAGTTGCAGTAATTTCTTTTGTGTCATCATTATATGAACTTTCAATACTTATGTAAACTTCCGGTGGTATTGAAAATAATAGGTTTGTTGCAGTTTCCCAATTGTCTTTTCCAATTACAAAGTTATTGTTGTATTTTTTTCTATTTACTAAACCGTTTGGTAAACCTTCGTTTGAAACTTCATAATAATCATCTAATTCATTTCCTGCATCAGTTCTGTAATCATTTGTAAAAGGTTCGGAACTTGGTGCTGCAAAGCTACTTACATGAATGGCAATAGGAACAATGTGGTCGCAATAGTTGTTTTTTATTTCTTGAAGAATTTCCGATGCATCAGGGCAGTTTGTGCATTTATGACCTGTAAAATCTTCAATTAAAATTTTTCTAATAGGAATTGTATCTATTCCGCAAGTATTTGTTTGCTCTTTTAATGGAATATCAATTTTATCGCAAGAAAAAAATAGAGTTATGAATAAAATTGATAGTATTTTAATAAATTTCATTTTCATTATTTTTAAAATTAGAATGAACTTGTTAAAGTAAAGTTAAATCCACTTGCAGCAGGTACGTTTCTGCAAACTCCACCAACACAAATAATACCCTCTCTTTGTCTTCCGTATCCTATTTGTATTCTTGTTGAGGCTTTTTTGAAACCTGCAATAAAGTTATAATAATGTGCATTGTTATGTTGTGTATTTCCTGTGTTATACTGGTCTGAAATTGCTAAAAACCAGTTAGGTGAATATGTATATTCGAGCATTCCGGAATACCAATCGCCATAATCGTTTTTTTCTCCTTGATTATTTTTGCTTATTGATAGCATTTGAGTTTCAACTCTAATTGCATTTTTTGATGAAAATTTATATGTAAAATCAAGAACTCCAATGTTTACACTTAAAGTACTGTCTTTTCCTTGAATAACCATTTTGTTGTAATCTTCATACATATACATTAAAGAAAATTTTACTTTTTTGTTAAGTTTCTTTTGTAGTTCAATATTGAAATCTTTAAAGTAAAGTTCGTCGCCAATTGCAAAAACATCAGTTGTATATCCTTCGTAATGTTCATAAATATTATTTTCATTATAAGGAATTCTTTCTGTTTTAATTGAATTAATTTGTGAGAAATTTATATTTAGCGTAGTTCCATATTTACCACCCAAAAGTGAATTTCTTTTAAAAGTGTAAAAAAACTCAGAATTAAAACCTATTTGTCCGAGAGCTTGTGTTGAAAATGGGTACATTGCCGGAAATGCGTAGGTATGTGTTTTGGTAATTGCCGGTAAATAATTAATATTTAGGTCGTTTATTGAGGCACTTCGGTCAGACCTGAAACTCATGTTATCTAACCTTAATGCTGTAAACAAGAAACCAATACCTTTTTTAGACCATGATGCATTTATGAATAGTGCATTTCCGTCTTTGAAAATAGGATAATTGTATAAGGTTGCGTTGTCGGAAGATGGGTCGTTAGTTTTATATGCGTATTCGGAAGAAAAAATAAAATTGCCTCTTGAAATGTTTAATCTTCCGGCAAAAGCCCCTACGTTTTCAGGGTAATTATATTTTGGGTCTTGATTTTTTTGATATTTACTTACAAAACTTCCTCCGATTAAAAAATGTGTTTTGCTGTTTGCAAATTTTTTGAATGTTTCATTGAAAGATATTTCACCATCTAATCCTCGAACAATACCATCTCCATAGTCCCAATATAGTCGTTGTTTGCCTATTATACCTGTTAGCTTTATTCCTTTTGTTGGTTTATATTTAAGTTTAATTCCATCAAGAGAGTTATCAATTCCTAATGTTTTATCTTCGTAGGTTCTTAAAATTAAACCATTTCCAAATTGTTCGTAGAAATTGCCAACTGTTATTTCTAATTCGTTAGATGTGTATGTTGCATATCTGTTTGCTATACCGTGTCCGTCGTATCTTTTATCGTAACCTTCGAGGGTATTTAAATATGCTTCGTACCTAATTCCTGCTGAAAATTTACCTTTTGTGTATGTTAAGTTTAGGTATGAATTTGAAAGAACTTTCTCATTTGGTACACCTGCACTGTCAATTCCTATTATTGTATCAACTTGATAGGTTTGTATTACGGTTTCAAAGTTTCCATGAATTTGACCATAATCTTTTTCTTGGCTAAACAATAAAATTGGTAAAAAAGAAAGTATAATTATGATTATTTGTTTTTTCATAATTTTGAATTATTAAAAAAAGCCGGATTTCCCGGCTTAAATTGGTGTTAATTATGGTTGAAATTTTCTCCGGCAGAAACTTTTTTTATAATTTCATATATTTCATCTTCGTCACCGGGAGAATATGATGTATGTTGCCAAACAACTTTTCCTGTTTTATCAAGAATAAAAGAATGAGGAACATTGTTTACATTCATTGCTCTTTTAAAGTCACTGTTAGTATCTAAAAGAACGTCAAACTCCCAAGCTCGTCCATTTACAAATGGAGCAACTCTGCTCATGCTTTTTGTGTCGTCAATTGAAATTGCATAAACTTTAAGTCCTGTTTCTTCTTGCCAATCAGCATAGTTTTCATTAATTGCAATTAATTCTTTAATGCAAGGTTTACACCATGTTGCCCAAAAGCTTATAAAAATAGGACCATCATTTGAAATGTTTGATGTGTTAAAAGTTTCGCCTGTTAGAGTTTTTATATCAACAGACGGTAGTTTGTTATTATTTTCTTGTGAAAATAAAACATTAAAAATAATAGTGTTTATAATTAATAAGAATAATATTTTTTTCATGTGCTTTTATTTAATAATTAACTTTTTAGTTTCAATAATTTTGCCGTTGGTAACTATTGAGTAAAAATA
>JAADEE010000091.1 GCA_013153575.1 Chlorobiota bacterium | reverse complement strand
CTTTCCGGGATTATTAATTTTTCTTTTACTTCTGATTCCGGTGCTCTTAGTACATCAAAATCACCAATTGATACATCAAAATTTATTTTTTTTACTCCTTTTCCAGCTTTGTATTTTTTTAGTTGGTTAACTTCTTTAATTATCTCATGGTTCTCTTTTCTTATTTCATTTCTTAAAAGAGCAAGTTCCATTTTTTGGATTTCGACAATTGAATCTTTATTTCCAACTTTATCTTCTATTTCATCTTGTAAAATTTCAAAGGATTCAATACTTTCTGATAGTTTTGGAATTAATTTATCTTGTTTAAAGTTTGCTGTACTTTTAACTTTATTGTAAACAAAATATTGACTTTCAAATTTGTTGTCTTTAAATTGTTTTACCATTAATGCTTCGTATGCCCAACGTGATGCCATAAAATCGGCAATTAATGGAACTTTATCAACACTACCAATTACTCTGTTAAGTTTACTAAAACTAAACATTGCACCACCTAATGACATTTGTGGTATCATTAGTAAAGGAATAAGTATGTATATTGTTACTGCTGAATTAAATGCTGATGAGATGTTTAGTCCCATCATATTTGCAAAAACAAATACAGAGAAAAGTACTAACCAGTATTCAAAATACATTCCTTGAATACCCAAAATTGTATTTCCTATTAAAACAAAAAGTATTGCTTGTATTGCAGAAATGAAGGTTAAAATTACAATTTTTGCTAAAAGGTATGATGATCTGCTTAAGTGCAAGAATTTTTCACGTTTAAGGATTTTTCTATCTCTAAAAATTTCTTCGGCACTAACTGTTAATCCTAAAAATAAAGCAACAACAATACTCATAAAAATATATGGAGGTATATTTTCATTGTCAAAGAATATGTATGTTGATGAGGTTGGATCAGCTATATATCTAATTAAGAATGCTAAAATAAATCCAAGCAATGGTGCTTCTAAAAGGTTTAAAACAATATATTGTGTATTACTGATTTTTGAAAGTAAATCTCTTGTTAAAAATATTTTAAATTGATTAAACCAATTTGGAATGTTTAGTGTTGCCGGTGGTTCATCATCTATTTCTTCAATTTCTTCAACTTGAACTTTTTCAAGAAAATGCTTTTGCCATTCTTCCGGTGATATTTTTCGTTCTTCAGTATATTGCCCAAATTCATCTACAACTTCGGCTTCAATTATATCAAAAATAAGCTCAGGTGTAACATTACCACAAACACTACATTCTCCTACATCTGCATTTATCTGATTGTCAATTGTTTTAAAATGAACTACAGCTTCAATAGGATTTCCATAATATACTAAATAACCACCATTGTCAAGTATTAACATTCTATCGAACATTTTATAGATGTCGGATGATGGTTGGTGGATTACAACAAATATTAACTTTCCTTTTTGGGTAAGTTCACTTAAAAGTTCCATTACATTTTCAGAGTCTCTTGAAGATAAACCTGATGTTGGTTCATCAACAAAAAGAATTGATGGTTCTCTGATAAGTTCAAGTGCAATGTTAAGTCTTTTTCTTTGTCCTCCACTAATTGTTTTGTTCATAGGATTACCAACCTTCAAGTCTTTCTTTTCGTATAATCCTAAATCCTTTAATGTTTTTGTTACAAGTGCGTTTAATTCTTCTTCATTTTTATCTTTAAAACAAAGTTTTGCATTGTAATATAAGTTTTGGAAAACTGTAAGTTCTTCAATTAGCAGGTCGTCTTGTGGAATGTACCCAATAACACCTTCTAGTTCTCCATTGTTATTATGAAGGTCTATACCATTTATTTTAACGGTTCCTTTTGATGGTTTTGTGTTTCCCGAAAGGGTATTTACCATTGTTGTTTTTCCGGAACCACTTGCTCCCATTATTCCAACAAGTTTACCATGGTCAACTGAGAAGTTAATATCTCGTATACCAATATCTCCTGTTTTGAATTTATATTGAACATTGTTTACTATAAATGAAAGCCTTGATATTTCTAAGTCTTGCATAAATGTAGCAACAACATCACTATAATGAATAGGCTTTCCTTTTGGAAGTTTTATAACACTACCGGGTGCAAAAAGGTATATTCTATTATTGTAAACTGATGTACTGTTAAGGAATACGTCTTGTTTTCCTGTGTATTTAAGGAAAAATAGGTCAGCACTTTTTACATGAAGAATAATAACACTTCCATGTAAGCTGTCAGAGTGTATGTGCTGAGCATTTTCGTGTTTGTGTTCTTTATCGTTTATTATTAAAATTGCCGGAGAATCAAGTTCTCTGTAATCGTCTTTAATTACAAAGTTTTTAATGTCTTCGTATTCTTGACTTGATAAATTAAATGCATCAGCAACTACAGAAATAATTTCCATTCTTTGTTCAGAAAGGTTTTTTTCTGTGTTTACCAATTCAAATAAACGAGCAAGAACAATTGCTTTTTGTTGATGGTTTAGAGTTTTGTTGATTTTTCGACAAATACCCATAACTCTAACCGAATCAACCATTTTTACTTGTCCGGCATCTGTTGGTTTTCTTTTTTTCTCAGCTCTTTGTCTTTTCTTTTCTTCTTTTTTGGTGTTTTGATTAAACAAATCCATGTATTCGTTTACTTTGGATTTGCTTAGTTGTGATGCTAAGAATGTTTGCACAAATTTTTCTTCTTGTTGAACAACACCTTCGTCTTGTTTAACAATTATTGCAAAAAGTTGCATCAACGCTTTTAATATTTCTTCACTCATTTTTTAAGTATTAAAAATGCAAAGTTGAAAAAGAGACTGTTACATTAATTGAAAACCAAAATATTTTTTATTCGAATGTATAACTAACTTGTTCAAAAGGAACTTCAACAATGTCTTCGTATTCTTCTCCTGCTTCTTCCATATCTTCGTCATCATCAGGGTAATGCCATCGAACGAGTACGTCGTGCCCGGCATCATACATATCTTCTAGTTTTAAAAGTATGTCTAATAGTAATTTTGATGATGCTGTATTAAAATATTCTAGTTTTATGTTTAATACAGTTTTTTCTAAAGGGTTTTCAGCGTATTCGTCCAACCATTCTAATATTGGATCGTAGAATGCTACAACATCTTCAGGAAGAGATCTTCCGGAGATTTCCATGAGTGGATTTTCAGGATTTGCGTCTAATGTTACCTGAGGAGTATCGTCTGTACCTTCTATTTTTATTACTTGCATAATTTTAATTTATTTTATTCTTGAAACTGTAGATGTTAATACAAAGTATGATTTTTTTTCATTAATATCAAAAAAAGAATATATAAGTTGTTCTCCTGTTTTTCGGACAATGTCAATAAAACCAAGACCTGCACCTCCTTTTTCTGATAGCCTGCCTTTTTTAATTTGTTCTTTATATAGTACTTTTAATGATTTTTTATCACTACTATTTATTTTTTTAATTATTAATTTTAATCCGGGTAATTCATATTTATCAATTACATTTCCGGTTGTTATTGTATATTCTGTATCTGTTTTACTAACAAAAAATATGCCTTGTCCATCAGTTGCAGATTTTGGGTCGTGTTTTTCTCCTGAATGTTTACTTAAATTTTGTAAAGATTCAATCATTACATGAAAAACTCTTTTCTTTAATGTGTTTGATTCGTTGTCAATTGCAATGTGGCTTTCAGCTAATGAACTAAATACTTTAGTAATTTCATGTGAAATTTCACCTTCGTATGCAATTGCAACTTTACTCTCTTTCATTTTTGAGTAAAAGTCATATACAAAGTCAAACTTGTTATTGTTTTGTGCTTCTGACATAAACTTTAGTTTATATTTCTATTCCAATAAAAAGAACATCATCAATTTGTTTGTAACCTTTCATCCAATTTTCAAATTGAGCTACAAAGAAATCATAATATTGTGTCATTGAAAAATTATTTTTTTCTTCAATTTCTTTTTGTATTCTCCCTGCTTGATATTTTCTTCCTTCAGGGCCTCCAATTTGATCAGGAAATCCGTCCGTAAAAATAAAAAATTTATCGTTTTTCTCAATATTTATTTTATGAGTTGTAAAAGTTTTCTCTTTTTTGTTACCTCTTTGTCTCATAGGTTTACCTCCAACAGCCTTCCGATCTCCTTTATATCTTGTAACTTTCTCGCCTCTAAGATGTAAAAGAGGGTTGTGTGCTCCTGCAAATTCTAATGTGTTGTTTTTTGGGTTTATTTTTAGTAGGGCAATATCCATGCCATCCCTTGCTTTTGAGTCTGGTGAGTCTTGTTTTAGTGTTTTTCTTACTTGTATGTGTAATTCATCTAATATTTCTCCTGCTGATTTATTTTCTTCTTTGTTTACAATGTTGTTTAAAGAAAAATACCCAATAAATGAAATAAGTGTGCCAGGTACTCCGTGTCCTGTACAGTCAATTGCTGCTATGTAAATGTTGTCTCCTTTAACCATAAACCAAGGTAAGTCACCACTAACAACATCTTTTGGTCTGAAAAACATAAATGATTTAGGAAGATATCTTTTTACAATATTCATATCCGGCACAATTGCAGATTGAATTCTGTGGGCATAATTGATACTTTCTGTAATGTCTTTGTTTTTTTTGTCTATTTCAAGTTCTATTTGTTTACTTTCTGTAATGTCGTGTACAACAAATAGGAAAGTTCTAATTACTCCTCCTTCTCCAATTTCCGGTATTGAGTTAAATTGAACAATTTGTTTTGTATCATCAATGTTAAAAACAGTTTCTTCTTGAATTTCTTCTTTTGCAATGTTTGTTTTGTGAATAATAGTTTTAAAGAATGATAGTATTTCTTCATTTAAACCTACATTGTTTATGTTTTTGCCTGTTAATTTGTCAGAACTAATTCCTATGAATTTTTCTGTCATAGGGTTTGCATAATATATGTTTCCTGCTTGGTCAATGCGAACAATCATGTCAAGACTGTTTTCTGAAAGTGCTTGCATTTCACTACTAAGTCTTTTGGCTGTTTCTGCTTCTTTTCTTACAGTAATGTCACGTGTGTTAAATATTATACCATTTATTGCAGGATTGCTTAATAGGTTTCTTCCTCTTGTTTCTAACCAAACTCTTTTTTTGTTTTTGTTTGTGTATTGGTATTCAAATACTTTTTCAATGTTAGGGTTTTTTAAAAGTTCATTAAATGCATCTTGTAATATTTTATCGCCCCTTTCAAAGCGGTTAATACCAATCATTTCTTCCGGCTCAAAGCCTAAAATTGTTTTTACGGATGGACTAACATATTGTACAATTCCGTTTGTGTCGTAAATTGTAATTACTTCTGATGCGTTTTCTAAAAGAGCATGAATTCTTTTTTGCCCTGTTTCAACTTCTAATATTTTTGCAGCAAGTTCGGCATTTGATTTTTCAAGTTCAATTTGTGTAAGCTCCATTTGTTTTGCGTTTTTACGAAGCTCATTTTCATTTTTTTGTAATTTGTCGGTTAATTTTTGGGCGTCTTCAAGAAGTTTTTTTGTTGTAAGGTTTGCTTTAAAATTAAATAATGTTTGCCCAATAATTTCTTTTAGTTCGTTTAAAAGAGAAATTACTGTTTGCGGATATTCGCTATTTAAACTTGCAATTTCTATTACACCTTGTATTTGTTCATTACCAATTAGTGGGGTTATTAATAAAACATTTGGTTTTTTATCGCCAATTATACCTGATGTAATTGTAAAATAATTTTCGGGGATATTTTTTCTGTAAACAAAATCTCTTTCATATGCTGCTTGTCCTATTAAACCTTCTCCAATATTAAATTCATTTTTTAGAAATTTGCTTCTATTGTATGCGTAGGAATAATAGTTTACGAGTTTTTGTTTTTCATCATCAAAAATATAAAATGAACCTTGAATTGAGTTTGTATATTCAATTAAAGTTATAAGTGTTTCTTTTATAAGGTCATCAAAATTTGTGTTTATACGAAGTATTTCTGCAATTTTTTCTTTACCTTTTGTAACCCACGATAGTTCTGTTTCTTTTTTTTGTTTTTCAATAAAGTTTCTTTGCATTAATAACAAAGTTCTGTCAAGCTCATTTTTATTTGATTCTTCAAATTCATTTACCGAAAAATTATCTTCTGCAATTTGTTTTGCAAAGTTTGTGTATTGAGAAATTATGGTTTTGTTTTTATTTATTTGTTCTATAAGTTGCATTCTGTCTTGGCTAACTTTACCTGCTAAAAAAAATGTAACAAAACCTATTACAATTGGTGCTAAATCTATTATATATAGCAATGGATTGTTGCTGTGCATTAATTTAATATCTTCGATATTAAGGTAATATTTGTTAGATATTAAAAGGAACGACCATATTAATAGTGGAAAAAAAAGACCAAACAAAAAGCCCCTAATTGTATATTGAAATACAATTTTAGATTTTTTTATATTTGAAGTTTGTTTTGTCATTTTTATCTTTTATTAAGGTTGGGTTATGTTTTTTGAAAAGTCTTTTTTATCCAAAAGAAGCAAGCCAGTCTTGATATTTTTTGTCAACTCCTTTTTGATGCTTTTCTTTAATTAGAGCTTCCTTTTCTATTAGTTTTTTTAGTTTGTTTTTTGTTTTTTCTGCTTCTTCTTTATATTCTTTAATGTTGTTTTCTTTTTCTTCATTAATGTTTAAAAGATGAAGTTGTTGTTTTTCAATTTCAGTCGTTAAAAGACTGTTTTCTTTTGATAATTCTGCAATGCTACTAATGTCGTTTGCAAGTATTAATACCTTTGAAATTCGTCCTTTTTCATTTTTAACAGGTGAGAATATTGCTAATGTTTTTATTGTTTTTTTGTCAGAAGTTAAAAGGTTTAATTCTGTTTGAACAGTTTCGTTATTTTCAACTTTTTTTAATATGTCGGCAATTTTAGAGCTGTCTTTTTCTTTTGTAATTTCAGATAGTTTGTTGCCTGTTATATCGTAATTTAATTTTTTTGTAAGAAGTGGGTTTGCAAAACTTATTTTACCTGATAGTGAAAGTTCTATTTTAAATAAAACTTTATCGACAGCTAAAATTAAGCTGGTCATTTCAGTTTCACTTTTTGAGGTTTGTTTTTGGAGTTCTCTAAGTTCTGCAATTTTTTCTGACATTTCAGCATCTCGCATTGCAAGTTCAAGTGATTGCTTTTGCGATTCTTCAAGGAGCATTGCTGTTTTGTCTGTGATTTTTGTTGTTTCTAATGTTGATGCAATATTTTCTGCAATGTTTTCAATAAATAGAACTTCGTTTTGTTTAAATTCATTGAAAGATGCAATTTCAATTACTCCTAAAATATTGTTGTCTTTTTTTAATGGAACAATTAAAATGTTTGTAGGAGGAGCTTCTCCTAAACCTGATTCAATATCCATGTAATCATCAGGGACATTGTTTACCCAAATTGTATTTCCTTCAATAGCACACATTCCAACTAAACCTTCTCCTAACGGAATGGTTTTGTTTAGAGCTTTCATTCTGTCGTAAGCAAAAGCGGCAGTAAGTTCAAGGTATTTTTCTTTGTTTTCTTCTTCTTTTAAAATGAAAAAACCTCCTTGTGCTGCATCGAAAAATTTAACAATGTTTTTTAGTGATGTTGATGCTAGTAAATTTATAGAATCTGATGAGGCTCTTAAAATATCATTAAATTTTGCTTGTCCTTCTGCAAACCATTGTCTTTGTTTTTCTTCTTCAATTCTTTTTGCGTTTTCTTCAATGTTTTCTTTTAACTTATTTTTTAGTTGTACTAATGAATATTCTAAAAGGTTGTTTTTGTTATATGATTTAAATTCAACATCTAAATTGTTTTTAACAAGTTGATTTGCAAAGTTATAGCGTTCTCTTGTTTTTGCTTCCATTTTGCTAAGACTTAGCATTATGGCTTTGTAATATTCATGTGTGTTTGAATTCTTTATTTCTTTTCCTTCGGAAATATTGCCGATTGCAAGTTCAATATGTTTTATTGGTTTTATAAAGTTGTTTTTTATAAAAATGAATAAAATAATACTAATTAAAATGTAAAATAATGTTGAAATTAAGTTTATTAGAAATAATTTAAGTTTTAAATCTTTATGTTCTTTTGTATAGAAAAGAATAGCAGAATTTTGTTTTGAAATAAGGTTTTTATAATTTGTGTTTAAAAGGTTAAATACAACATCGTCATTACTGTTTTTTGAGAATTGGATTAAAGATGTATGATATTTATTCCAAGCCTTTGTTAATTCTTTTAATTTTTGAGTTTCTTTATTGTTTGGTTTTGCGTAATTAAATTCATTTTTATTATCAGATAATTTTCCTCCATTCAATAAAATTGAAAATGAATAATCAATTTTATCTGCTGCTGATAATATTTCTTTATGGTATTTAGTGCTTTCGTATTCTAAAAGATTAGACAGTATATTTATTTTTTGAAGTTGTATTTTGCTCTGTTCTAATAGTTTAACGGTGTTTGATGTGTTCGTTAATTTGTTAGTATAAGTGTTTGATAGCTTAAAGTGAAGCATACCAACAAAAACAATACTTAATAGTATTATTCCTATTTTTATATAAGGTGAACTCTTTTTTAAAACCATAGCATTGTATAATAAGCTATTACTATAAATTTAAATAAAACAAATTGTAAATTTACTTGTTTTATGATTAATATAATTTCTCAAAAATAGTATTTTTTTTCTTGTATTAAAAACATAAGTTTTTTGTTTGTTGTAATCGTTTGTTTATTAGGTTGTTGTATTTGTGTTTTGCTTTGAAATATAACATTTATAGAGCTTATTTTTTTCTTATAATCATAAGTCCGTCTCTTATATTTAAAATTATATTTTCAACTCTTTCATCGTTATGTGCAAAATCATTAAATTCTTTTATTGCCTTTGTTGATTCATCTTTTTTATCAGTTTCTTGAATAACTTTACCATCCCACAAAACATTATCTGCAATTATGTAACCTCCTTTTTTTATTTTATCGAAAACTAAATTGTAATAATTTAAATAATTTGGCTTGTCAGCATCAATAAAAACAATATCAAAAACTTCATTAATTTCAGGAATTATTTTTGTTGCGTCTCCAAAATGAAGTTTTACTTTATTTTCAATTTTTGCTTTTTTAAAGTATTTTAAAATTATCGGTTCAAGTTCATCATTTATGTCAATTGTATGAATTATACCATTTTTTTGCAAACCTTTTGCCCAGCAAATAGTTGAATATCCTGTATATGTGCCTATTTCAAGAATTTTTTTAGGCTTAATCATTTTACTAAAAAACTCAATTAACTTACCTTGATAATGCCCTGAAAGCATCCTTGGGCGTAAAATTTTAAGATGTGTTTCTCTGTTAAGTTCTTCTAAAACACTATCTTCTTTTTCGGTATGATTTATTATGTAGTCATTAATTGTCATTTCTAAAAACTTCTTTTTTTATAAACAGTAAAAATTATAATTTTGAATTTGATAAACAAAAGTAAATGTTTTTTAAAGATATAGCAGGACATAATAGAATAAAAGAAAGTTTGCTAAACACAATTAAGCAAAAAAGAGTTAGCCACGCATGGCTTTTTACAGGAAATGAAGGCAACGGAAAACTCTCAATGGCAATAGCTTATGCACAATATTTATCTTGTACAAATAAAGGAGAAAATGATTCTTGCGGAGAATGTTCTTCTTGTAAAAAATATGAAAAATTAATTCACCCTGATTTACATTTTGTATTTCCTGTTGTAAGAACATCAAAATTTACAAAACCTGTAAGTGATGATTTCATTTCAAAGTGGCGAGAGTTTGTTTTAGAAAGTCCATATCATAGTTTTGAAAAATGGCTTGAAAAGTTAGAGGTTGAAAACCAACAAGCAGGTATCTTTGCACAAGAAAGTGGCGAAATTATTAAAAAATTAAACTTTAAATCATACGAAAGCGAATACAAAGTAATGATTATTTGGTTGCCCGAAAAAATGAATGTATCGGCATCAAATAAACTTTTAAAAATGATTGAAGAACCTCCGGAAAAAACAATTTTTATTTTAGTTGCCGAAAGCACCGAAAAAATTATTCAAACAATATTGTCAAGAACGCAACTTGTTAAAATTCCGAAAGTTAGTTCTGAAAGTATGTTTGAAAAAATTAAAGAACAAACAGATTTTGATGATGAAAAAATAAATGAGATTGTTAGAATTTCTGATGGTAATTTTATTAAAGCAGAAAAGTTAATTAACAATGCAGATAGTGAAGAAGATAATGAAAATTTTAAGCTGTTTACCGACTTAATGCGTGATGCTTATGGTGTAAAAGTTAATGAATTAATTAGTTGGTCGAATAAACTTTCGCAAGAAGGCAGGGAACAGCAAAAAAGTTTTTTAGAGTATTCATTATTAATGCTTCGTGAAAATTTTATTTTAAATATTAGCTCAGAAAATAAAAATAAAATTGTATTTTTGGGCGGTAAAGAAAGAAGTTTTTCTGAGAAATTCAGTAAATTTATTCATAAAGATAATATTTTTGAAATATCTCAGGAGTTTACAGAGGCTTATAACCATATTGAAAGAAATGGTTCAAGTAAAATTATTTTTTTAGATCTTGCTTTAAAAATTGCAAGATTATTAAAAGTTAAACCACAGTAAAAAGTTGGTTGTTCCATGAAAATAAAAAATTGATATTATAATATATTGTTTAACAAGTTTATAAAATTGAAGAAAATAATATCATACAAAAATAAATAATTCCGAAAAAGGAACAAATACCTTCTTTGCTGTTTTATAAAGCAGTAATAATGAAGACAGAAG